>CAYNGE010000276.1:0-1500 GCA_964396865.1 uncultured Planctomycetales bacterium | reverse complement strand
GAACGATCGGCATGCGGGTGGGGCCGCCGACTAAAACCACGCGGTCGATCTTGACCTCCGAGCCTAATTTGCCCGACGCATCTTTGATGGCCTGACGCACAGGTCCACGGCAACGGTCAATTAAAGGAGAAATTAAACTCTCCAGCTTGGCGCGTTCGATCTTCATGGTTAAATGTTTGGGGCCCGTGGCATCCGCCGTGATATACGGCAAATTCACCTCTGTAGATACGGTACTGGAAAGCTCCACCTTGGCTTTTTCCGCGGCCTCACGCAGACGCTGAAACGACATTTTGTCGTTACGCAGATCCAACCCGGATTCTTTCTTGAATTCCGTGATGATATAATCGATCAAGACATTATCCATGTCCGTGCCGCCTAATTGAGTATCCCCGGAGGTCGACAAAACTTCAAAGGTCGCGGCCTTGGAGGCCGTATCCCAACCCATTTCCAAGATAGTCACATCGAGCGTTCCGCCGCCAAGATCAAAGACCATGATCTTCTGCTCTTTGCCGGCTTTATCCAAACCATACGCCAAACAGGCCGCGGTCGGTTCATTGATGATGCGCAGCACTTTAAGGCCCGCGATCTCTCCGGCGTCCCGTGTTGCCTGACGCTGATTATCATTGAAATACGCCGGTACCGTAATAACGGCGCCGTCAACCGTTTCGCCTAAGAATTTCTCGGCGTCGGATTTGATCTTTTGCAGGATGAAAGAGCCGACCTGCTGGGGCGTATATTCCTTGCCGAATATCTTGTATTTAAAATCCGTGCCCATCTTACGCTTGGAGGCATAGATCGTCCCCTCCGAATTGATCGGTGCCTGACGACGGGCGGGCTCACCGACGATCAATTGCCCGTCTTTGGTAAAAGCCACGAATGACGGGAATGCTTTACCGGAGGCGACCCCTGCTCCTTCCGCCGAGGGGATAATGACCGGCCTGCCGCCCTCCATGGCTGCTGCTGCTGAATTTGATGTACCTAAATCGATTCCAATGACGCGTGCCATATAAAATACCTCCTGGATATCATCCGTTTGTATTTAAATTTTTAGCTACTTTCACTTTCGCGGTGCGTACCACCTTACCGCCTAATGTATATCCTTTTTCCATTTCCTCCATTACTGTGCCGTCGGGAAAATCCTTGGTTTCCTGCTGCATTAAGGCTTCCTGGGTATGAGGGTCAAACAATTTCCCCACGGATACGATGGGTTTGACCTCATATTTCGTCATTAATTCTTTCATATTGTTGTAAACCATCTCCAGGCCCTTGACTAAATTGGCATCTATCCCTTTTTGGGATTTAAAGGCCGACAATGATCTTTCCAAGTCATCATATAATTTCAAACATTCGACAATAACTTCTTCGTGCGCATATTTAATAAGTTCGTTACGTTCACGCTCATGGCGTTTGCGCATATTATCAAATTCCGCCAAAAGCCGCACATATTTATCTTTATGGGCCACAACCTCTTCCTGTAAAACTTTTACAGGAGATTCCGCC
>CAYNGE010000275.1:0-1503 GCA_964396865.1 uncultured Planctomycetales bacterium | reverse complement strand
GGGAATGCGGCAGGATTCTTTAAGGGATTTGATTTTATCGTCGAAGCTTTTGATACGGCAGGGGTCAAATACCTCTTCGTGCAGTATTATGCGCCCTGCGTGAAAACCATCGTCAGCGGAGTCGGTATGGCAGGCTTAAACAAAAAACAGCCGATGACTGTCAAAAAAATGGGTAATGTCTATATCTGCGGCGACCACACCACTGACAGCGCGCAAGGCCATCCGCCCATGGCTCCCCGGGTGACTCAGTGCGCGGGGATGATGGCGGAGATCATCCTTGATCATGCCCTGACTTTAAATTAAGACTTCGTTTTTTTAAATAAATCATCAAAAGCGTTATGGCTGCAGGAGTCATCCCGGAAATACGGTTGGCCTGACCCAGCGTGATGGGATTAAAGAGGTTTAGCTTCTCTACGATCTCTTTGGAAAGCCCGGGGATCCCGCTAAAATCAAAACCCGGCGGTATGCGAATATGTTCAATGTGACGGAATTTCTCCACTTCCTTGCGCTGACGGCGGATAAAACCTTCGTACTTGATCTCATATTCGACCTGAGCAATCACCTGACGGCCTAAAATCCCAAGGTCGCCGTCAAAATCCGCGATCATATCATAAGTGATTTCCGGTCTTTTGAGCAGATCATAGAGCGAGATCGCCTGCTTGAGAGGCGCGCTGTCTGCTTTCTTTAGAATTTCATCCAGCATGGTGCCCGGCGGGATCCTCGTTAAACGCAAATGCGCTATTTCCTTCTCAATGGCCGCGTATTTTTCAACGACTTTATCATGATCTTGCGAGCTTAAAAGCCCCAGACTAAACCCATGTTGGGCCAAACGCTTGTCCGCATTGTCCTCGCGCACGATCAGGCGATACTCCACCCTTGAGGTAAACATGCGGTAAGGCTCCTGGGTCCCTTTGGTGGTCAAATCATCAATCAGGACCCCAATATAGGATTCATGACGGCCTAAAATAAACGGCTCTTTTCCTTTAAACTGCAAAGCGGCATTGATCCCGGCAAGGAGGCCTTGGGAAGCGGCTTCTTCATAACCGGTGGTACCGTTGATCTGGCCCGCCAAAAACAGGCCCTTAATTCTCTTGGTTTCCAGTGTCGGCTTTAATTCCGTCGGCGGCACAACCCCATGCTCAATGGAATACCCGTGTCGGAGGATCACGGCCTTCTTAAGACCCGGGATGGAATGGACCATGTCTTCCTGCACATGGGCCGGAAGACCGGTTGAAATGCCGTTGGGATAATACTCAAAAGTATCGAGCCCCTCGGGCTCCAGAAAAACATGATGGGTGGGCTTGTCCGCGAATTTTTTTAATTTGTCTTCAATGGAAGGACAATACCGCACACCGGTGGCCTTGATCTGGCCGGAATACATCGGCGATAAATGAAAATTCGCCCGGATGATCTCATGGGTCTGCTCGGTCGTATGCGTGATATGGCACGGCAAGAGTTTGCGGTCTTTGGGGATCAAAGGCGTCCTGAAAGAAAACGGGCAAA
>CAYNGE010000274.1:0-1514 GCA_964396865.1 uncultured Planctomycetales bacterium | reverse complement strand
GGGCCTACCGGTCGCTCGATCTGGACAGTTATGTCCGGTTCGATATCCGTGTGACCGAAACCGGGGAAGTTTATATCATTGAACCCAATGCCAATCCCTGTATCGCGAAGATCGATGAAATGGCCCAAGCCGCCCTGAAAGCAGGGATCAATTACGAGGATTTGATCCAGAAAGTTCTGGATTTGGGTTTGTTAAGGCATGAACGACAATAGAAAAGAGTGTTTATGAAATTGACCAAACCGCTGGTGGTCCTGGACCTGGAAACCACCGGCATCTGGATTGAAAAAGACAGGATCATCGAAATTGGGATGATCAAGCTGACGCCGGACGGAAAGCAGGAAATTTATAATACCAAGGTCAATCCCTGCATGCCGATCCCGGCGGTTGTCACTGATCTGACCGGCATATCCGACGCGGATGTCAAAGAGGCGCCTGCCTTTGGCGCCATTGCCGCTAAAGTCAAAAGCTTTATGGAGGACGCGGATTTGGGCGGTTTTAATGTGGAACGATTTGACCTGCCTTTATTGGCCCGCGAATTCCTTGACGCCGGCATTTCTTTTGATTATTCCACCCGCACGATCTATGATGCCCAGAAAATTTATCACTTGCATGAGCGCCGTGATCTGTTTGCCGCATTTGCTTTTTATTGCCATCAGGAGCTTAAAAACGCCCATAGCGCCCTTGCGGATGCCCAGGCTACTTTAGGGATTTTGCAGGAACAATTAAAACGTTATTCGGATCCCCGCCAGGACATCGAAGCCCTCAAAGAGTTTGATTATAAGCAATCGAGCGAATTTTTCGATAGTGAACGCAAGTTTCGCTGGTGGAACGGGGACTTGTATATGACCTTCGGCAAATACGCCAAGAAAGAACCCTTAAAGGCCATTGCTAAAAAAGATCCGCACTATTTAGAATGGGTCCTGGACAAGGATTTCTCCGACGAAGTAAAGTTGATGATCCAGGGGGTCCTCAACGGCAAGTATCCGCAGCAACAGACAGATGTCCCGGAAAAAAATATTTGATATGATTTTATTTTTCCATGTTAGAATAAAAAAATGTGTTTAATGGAAGAAAATTCAACGATCACTTCGCAGCTCAATTCTTTGGGATTGTCCCGCATCGAGGGACTTTATCATAATCTTTCTTTTGATGAGCTCTTTGGCCATGAAACAGACCCTCGTCTGGAAGGTTATGAGAGGGGGGCTGTTTCTTCCTTTGGGGCCATCGCCGTGGATACAGGGAAATTTACAGGCCGCTCACCCAAGGATAAATATATCGTTATAGATGAGACGACCAGGAAAACGGTTTGGTGGGCTGACGGCAAATCTTCCGGCTCCGATAATAAACCCATCAATAAGGAAACCTGGGAGCATCTTAAGGACCTGTCCATCAAGCAGTTGGATGGCAAAAAATTGTATGTTATGGATGGGTTTTGCGGAGCGAATGCGGACACCCGTATCAACGTGCGTTTAGTGACCGAAGTCGCCTGGATGGCGCATTTTTTCAAAAACATG
>CAYNGE010000273.1:0-1516 GCA_964396865.1 uncultured Planctomycetales bacterium | reverse complement strand
TTTAAAAAGTATATTGTATACTTAAAAAGATGAGCAAAAAGATAAAAAACTGCTGTTTGTGGCTTCTTTTGAAGATGCCTCCATCCTGCGTAAATTTACGATCCTTTTTCTAGTCGCGTCCATCATCCCAATGACTCTTCTTTGCTATATCTACCTCCAAAACGCTCAACACGGGCACATTGATATTGCCGCGGCAAACTTCAAATTTGCTATGGTCCTTATGGTGCTGGGCGTCTTGGTCGGATTTGTGTCCATACGTTCTTTGCTTAAAAAAGTCGTCGACATCTCCAAAAAAAATAGCAAAGACCTGAGAAATTTATTAAGTCCGCAGACCCTCAAGGAGCTCGATAGCGAGGGAAACGAGATCGTTATTTTAAGCCGCTCTTTTTCCGCTGTGACGCAGCAATTGGAAGAAAATGTCCGCAGCCTCAAGCTGGCCCAAAAAACTCTCCATGCCGTTATGGCCAAAGTCGGCCAGGGCATCTCTAACATGGAAAATATCGACACCTTCCTTGGGCTTATTGTTGAGACCATGACCAATGCTTTAAACGGCAAGGTCGGGGCATTGCTGCTTTTAAATGATAAAAAAACAGAATTAACTATTCATACTGTCTATGGCGCAGATTATGATCCCAAAAAACAGATACATCTGAAATTATTCGATGGCTCTCCCCTTATGCGTATCGTCCAAGAAAAGCGCCCCATGGCCATATCCGGCATTTTCTTGCAAAATGTCAATGAACCGCAATTAAATGAATTCTTCAGCAAGACTTTGATTTGCGCTCCCCTGCTTTACAAGGACAGCGTCAGCGGCATTATGACTTTAAGCAAGCCGGAAGGATATAATGAAAATTTCTCAGATGAAGACTTGGGGCTGGTTTTCAATCTTGCTTGTCAAACCGCCGTTGCCATTGAAAATTCCAAACTTAGCCGTGATATTGAAAAAACTTATTTTGAAACCATCTCCGCGCTGGCCCTTGCCGTCGATGCCAGGGATAAATATTCACGCGGCCATCTTGACCGCGTTGCAGACTACGCTCTAATGATAGGCAGGCGCCTGGGGCTTGATGAGGAGGACCTTGATACTTTAAGGGACGCCGCCCGCCTGCATGACCTTGGAAAAATAGGCATCCCCGATGAGATCTTAAAAAAAGATGCCCCCCTGAATGATGAGGAATGGGTCATTATGCGCCGCCATCCTGAGATCGGAGAAAGCATCATCAAGCCGATCCGCTCTCTGCAGCATTTGTGTGACCCTATACGGCATCATCATGAAAGGATCGACGGTTCCGGCTATCCGGACGGGCTTAAAGATGATGAAATTTCGCCCCTCGTGCGTATCCTGGCCGTTGCCGATGCCTATGATGCCCTGACCACCGAACGTTCCTACCGGCCCAAACAATCAAAACATGAGGCCATCACCGTCCTGCGCTCGATGAAGGGACTTCTTGATCAGGATATAGTTAATTTGCTTTTGGAAGGATTGGATGCTTAGAAGGGACTTCCTGACAACCGG
>CAYNGE010000272.1:915-1544 GCA_964396865.1 uncultured Planctomycetales bacterium | reverse complement strand
ATAAATATCGTGATGCGGCGGCGGGGAGATCAATATGTCCCCCGGGGTCGTATGCCGCGTGTACGCGATTTCCTTGGACACCTTATGCCCTGGAAGCTGACCGCCCTCGCCGGGCTTGGCCCCCTGGGCCATTTTGATCTGAAGCTGGTCCGCATTGACTAAATATTCAATGGTCACTCCAAAACGGCCCTGAGCGACCTGCTTGATGCGGCTGCGCCGCCAATCACCGTTGGGGTCTTTTTTAAAACGTTCCGCGTCCTCGCCGCCCTCGCCGGTATTTGAGAAACCGCCTAAACGGTTCATGGCAATGGCCAAAGTCTCGTGGGTTTCCTTGGAAATAGAACCGTAGCTCATGCCTCCGGTGGCAAAACGCTTGACGATAGACGAGGCCGGCTCCACCTCGTCGATCGGGATCGGATGGCCGGCTTTGAATTTTAAAAGCCCGCGGATATTGGCGATCTGGCGGCTATGCTCATTGACCGCCTTGGCATATTGTTGATACACTTGAAAATTACCGGTACGCGTCGCGAATTGCAAAAGGGCTATGGTCGTCGGGTTTAACTGATGGAATTCCGCCTGGGCGCGCCAATAATATTCCCCTCCTTCTTCCAGCATGCCATTGCCGGCAT
>CAYNGE010000272.1:0-905 GCA_964396865.1 uncultured Planctomycetales bacterium | reverse complement strand
CCGGCATCCACCGCCGGATAGCCCGTTTCGTGGCGCTTGATCGCCTCAAGGGCCACGACATCGATATTAATGCCGCCGATGCGCGAAGGAGTGGCGGTGAAATATTGATCGATCAGCTCCTGGCCTAAGCCCACAGCCTCGAAGATCTGCGCCCCGCAATAGGATTGAATGGTGGAAATGCCCATCTTGGAAATAATTTTATATAAACCCTTGTGGCAGGCCTTGAGAAAATTCTTCTGGGCCTCCGGGAAAGTCATGGTCCCTTCGAATCGCCCGTCATTGACCATGGCTTCGAGCGTCTCAAAAGCCAGATACGGATTGACGGCGTTGGCCCCATAACCGATCAAAGCCGCGAAATGATGCAGTTCCCGCGCCTCGCCGCATTCGACTACGATGCTGACTTTGATGCGTGTCCCCTGACGGATCAAATGATGATGCAGGCCGGCGCAAGCCAGCAGCGAGGGAATAGGAACATCGCTGGCGGAGATATCACGGTCCGAGAGGACCAAGATACTATAACCTTTGGCAATGGCCTCATCTGCTTTAGCGCACAAAACCTCAATGGCCTTCTGCAGGCCCTTGCTTCCCTTGGCCCTTTCAAAGACACAGGGCAGCCTCAAAGCTTTCAGCACGCCTTGATGAATATGCGCCACTTTTTCTAATTCTTCATTTGTCAGCACCGGGCGCTGGATCCATAGACGGTGGCAATGCTGCGGCCCTTCCTCAAGCAAATTACTCTCGGGGCCCAACATCATGTCCTCGGCCATGATGATCTCCTCGCGGATAGCATCAATGGGAGGGTTGGTCACCTGGGCGAATAATTGTTTAAAATACTCATAAAGGAGCTTCGGCCTGTCGGACAAAACTGCCAAAGGGGTATCTGATCCCATAGAACCGGTGGCTTC
>CAYNGE010000271.1:0-1545 GCA_964396865.1 uncultured Planctomycetales bacterium | reverse complement strand
CGATTTGCCAGAAAGTCAGGCAGACGCAAACAAGTGCACGGTTTAATGAAGCCCATCAAGTTAAGGTCTTCTTCAAGGATCGTGCCGATGGAAATTAAAAAACAAAGAAGCCGGGACATCATCCTGATCATGGATCTGGGTTCGCAATATACTCAGTTGATCGCCCGCCGTGTACGGGAAAGCAAGGTTTTCAGCCAGATCGTTCCCTATAATATTTCTATCGAAAAAATTAAAGAAATATATCCTAAAGGCATCATTCTTTCCGGCGGGCCGCAAAGCGTGACGGACAAGGATGCCCCTTTACCTAACCCCGCGATCTTTAAATTAAATATACCGATCCTGGGCGTCTGTTACGGCATGCAGGCCATTACCCATATGCTGGGAGGTAAGGTCGCCCGCGCGAAAGACCGTGAATACGGCAAAGCCGAGTTGTTCATTGACAGCAATAAAGACCTTTTTACCAATCTTTCGACGAATTTGACTTGCTGGATGAGCCACGGCGATGAGATCATCACGCCTCCGCCGGGGTTCGTACGCATTGCCCATACGCTCAATGCCGCCAACGCGGCCATTGCCAACCGCAACCGTAAGATCTTCGGGGTGCAGTTCCATCCGGAAGTCGTGCATACTCAACGGGGCTTGCAAATTTTACAGAATTTCGCTTATACCATTTGCGGCTGTCTGCCGCGCTGGACCATGGACCGTTTTATCACAGCGACCGTCAAACAGATCCAGGAGAACGTTGGGACAAAAAAGGTGGTGCTGGGTCTAAGCGGAGGAGTGGATTCCTCGGTTGCCGCGGTATTGATCCAAAAAGCCATCGGAAAGCGTTTGTACTGTATTTTTGTGGATAACGGATTGCTGCGCAAGAATGAATCATCTTCCGTCGTGCGTACCTTCAAAGGTCATTTCAAGATGAATTTGATGGTGGTGGAAGCCCAAAAAAGGTTCATCGATCGCCTGAAGGGTGTCGAAGACCCTGAAGTAAAGCGCAAAATTATCGGTGATGAATTTATCCGCGTATTTCAGGACGCTTCCAAGAAGATCAAAGGCGCTGAATTCTTAGGCCAGGGGACACTGTATCCCGATGTCATTGAGTCTATAGCGGCACACGGCGGACCGACAGCGGTCATCAAAAGCCATCACAATGTCGGAGGGCTTCCCAAAGACATGAAATTTAAGTTAGTTGAGCCTTTGCGCGAGCTGTTTAAGGATGAAGTGCGCTTGATCGGCAAGAATTTGCAAATGCCCGAAACCATCCTTAAGCGTCAGCCTTTCCCGGGACCGGGTCTGGCCATACGCGTCATCGGCGAAGTGACTCCCCAGCGTCTGGAACTGTTGCGTGAGGCCGACGATCGGGTGATGGATGAAATTAAGAAAGCAGGGCTTTATCAGGACCTATGGCAGGGCTTTGCCGTGTTACTTCCTATAAAGACCGTTGGCGTCATGGGGGATCAGCGCACTTATGAGAATGTTATTGCTTTGCGTTGTGTCACCAGTGCCGATGGGATGACTGCGGACTGGGCGCAGTTGCCTTATGATCTT
>CAYNGE010000270.1:0-1549 GCA_964396865.1 uncultured Planctomycetales bacterium | reverse complement strand
TCGCCCAAAGAAGCGCTCGCCAGTTCCTTGCCGATGTCTCCTGGTGTCGCATTGGATATATTGACAACGGAAAGGGGCTTTACCAACATTACCTGGCGGGATAAGCTGGCCTGGATCTGTTTCTTTTTTTCTGGAGGTATATGAAACTTGTCTTTGGGTTTACGCCCCAAGGGCGTTGTTAGTCCGGACTCTTTAAGAACATCATTGACTGAGGATTTTGAAAGACGTAAGCCGAATTTTTCAGATGCGGATTCAGCCAGCCGGCGGCAGGACAAAAGAGGATCATTTTGCCTTTGGCTAATTATAAAGTTAACAACTTCATCTTTTAATTTATAGGTAACACCCATGAAATGTCCAGACTGGACATTATTATACAATAAAAATGGCGACGTCTACCATTTTTGTCGAATTTGTTGTTCTTTCAGGGATTGCTTCGCCCTTTGGGCTCGCAATGACACTGTATTTGGTCCCCTATTTGAGTTTGGGAAGAGGCAATGCTTCCGGCAGGCAATTCAATGGCATAAGAAGCTTTGAAAAAAATCGGGGAAAAACAAAAGGGCTTAATATTTAAACACAGGCCCACCGCTTTATGTCGGGCGTCACAAAAGATCACATCAATAGGGAATTTCATAAAAACCATGTGAATGGACTGACAGTGGGTTATGATCAAAGCCTCCCCTTGAGCCAGGCCCTTGCGGCCAAGCAGGCCTTTGATACGCTGCCAGGGATTGCGGGCGATGGTAACGCTCGTTGCGATCGTGCGCTTGCGGGTAAGATTGACTACCATGTTATTTATTATCGAATATGGTTTTGGAAAGCGGAATACCGCGGTTGACTAAGTCCTCAAAACATTTGGGGACATAGCCGGTGGCCTCAAATTTTCCAAGGATCTTACCTTCGGCATTGACGCTTTTATGCGTAAAGACAAATACGTCTTTGATCTCCGGTAAGCTGTCCACCACCTTGCCGGTCATCTCGGAGATCGCGGTGATCTTACGCGACCCGTCGGAAAAACGGTTGATCTGAACAATGATCTGGATGGCGGAGGCGGCCATTTCATAGATCGCGCGTAAGGGCAGTTCAATGCCCGAGAGCAAGACCATCGAAGAAAGGCGCGAAAGCACGTCGCGGGTCGTATTGGCATGCAGGGTCGTCAAAGAGCCGTCATGGCCCGTATTCATCGCCTGCAGCATGTCCAAAACTTCCGGACCGCGGCACTCGCCGATGATGATCCGGTCAGGACGCATGCGCAAGGTGTTGACAAAAAGGTCCCTGATCGTCACTTTGCCGCGGCCTTCAATATTGGCCGAACGACTTTCTAATCTTGCCCAATGTGTTTTGACCAAACGCAGCTCTGCCGCGTCTTCGATCGTAATGATGCGTTCATTATCCGGAATAAACTGCGAAATAATATTCAACAGGGTCGTTTTGCCGGCGCCGGTCCCTCCGGAGACGATCATGTTCTTGCGGCCAAGCACGCAGTCATTTAAAAAATCCGCAATGGGCGCTTAAAGGCTCCCAAAACGATTGAGCAAGTCGTCAATGTTAT
>CAYNGE010000269.1:0-1573 GCA_964396865.1 uncultured Planctomycetales bacterium | reverse complement strand
AAAGTCTGCAAGGTTTTACGGTAATTTTGTTCCAAATGAAAATAATCTTTAGAACGAAATTACCGTAAACCGTAGCAGACGGCGAAAATATCCCGTTCCGAATACATAATAACTATTCGTCTCCGTGCGCGTGCCTGCGAAGGAAATACAATGGCCGAATAGTATGTGAGCGGAAAGGATAAATTTATCCCTATCCAAGGGTGACTTTGATAAGGGCGTCTTTGGTGATGGCTTTTCTGGGAATGCAGACTTTGTCTTTGGCTAAGGGCTTTGATGCTAACGGTTTTCCGTCCATCAAAACTTCTTTGATCGCGTAGCTGCCGGCATCTAATTTTTTGGGGTTATCGTATTGAACGTTCAAACGCCTGCCCGCAAATTGGCAGGTCACGGATGCGGTCCCTTTTGTATCAAATTCTTCCTTGACTAATTGCGGAGCCAGCATTAAGTCCCCGCGGCTCCCCCGCACCCCAAAGACATAAAGCAGCCGGGTCAATACCATCCAGCTGGCGGAACCGGTCAAATAATGGTACATCCCGCGGCCTTGGGGATCGAAATATTCCGGGATACCGGGGTAGATCTTACTGCGCGCTCCGTCGGAAGCCATCTGATAGATGGACCGCAGCACTTCATAGCCTTGATGTGAAAAACCACGCTGGTAAAGCGCCGCGGCAAACATCACGGTCATATGACTGAAAAAAGAACCGTTCTCTTTGGTGCCGTAAGCAAAACTAAATGCGCGCCCCAGGTCCAAATAATGGCGCACGCCGAAATCCGTATTGAGATGATACCCTTTAAGCTTCTTGTCCTTTAAAAAGCACGCCACAGATCCCATGATCTTTTCAATGTCAACATCGGAGGCCATGCCGCTCATGATAGAAAACACCTGTCCCGTCAAGGTCATGCGCACCCGTCCATCGACGAGGCCCTCTACACGGCGGGCATTATTGTCATAATAACCGTTAAACCACTCATAGGTCTTCCCGTCTTGATCGACCCGGATCTTTTCCTGACGGCGTATATGCTCGAATACCCAATGGCCTTTGGCGCGCAGATCATGCGTTAGATCTTTAAGCGCCACCTCAACGGTTTGGCCGCTTAAGGCCGGCTGCACGCTATGATAGTATTTTCCAAATAGATGGTTGTGCTTGGCTTGGGGGTCCTCGTAATTGATCTTTTCGCCCAGGGTATCCAATAAGATCAAAAGCTCACAGGCCAAATGCACTTTTTCGATCCCTTTGATCTTGGCCATATCTTCAAGAACATCCGCCAGCCTCAGCAGATTTCCGCCATAAAATGACGTGAAGGCAACCGATTCGCCCCTCTGGGAGGCCATGTCCAGACCGTCATTCCAATCCGCGCTTTCCAAGCGTATGATATTGTGTTCTCCGACGTTAAAAAATTGGGTCAGATTTTGCACCAGCACATGCTCCAGGATCGTTCCTTTATACACATGCCCATTTTTATCCAGCAATCGATGACCGTAGTGACTGACCCAGCCTATGTCTTTCTCATGGGTGCGGGACAATTGCGGGTCTCGAAAATAATTCTGTTTCTCCAGAAGAATGTCAAAATC
>CAYNGE010000268.1:0-1578 GCA_964396865.1 uncultured Planctomycetales bacterium | reverse complement strand
CCTCAATGCTCAGGTCCACTCCCTTTAACACGTGCAAAGGCCCCGGGTACATTTTGTGAATATTAACCGCTTCTATCAGCATTATTCATACCTCAACGCTTCCACAGGCTCAAGATTCGCCGCCTTAAGCGCCGGATAAATCGTTGCCGCATATGTGATCAGCATGGCCGCGCCTACGATCAGGCCCACATCAGAGGCCTGTACAACAACCGGCAAATGGTCGATATAATAAATATCCTGCGGCAGTTTGATAAACTGGTATTTTTTAAGCAAAATGATGACACTGATACCGCCGATAAATCCCCAAAACGTCCCCATGGCGCCTATGGCCAGCCCTTGCCAGGTAAAAACGCGATGAATGGTCGCCTTGGAGGCGCCAATGGACTTTAGGATGCCGATGTCCTTGACCTTACTGGTCACTGTGACGATCAAGGTGCTGATGATATTAAAAGAAGCAACCAATACGATCAAGGTCAAAATAATGAACATGGCGAATTTTTCTAAAGCCAGTGCCGCAAAAAAATTAGCATTGGTTTCCATCCAGGTACGCACTAAAAAGCTAAAACCTATCTGATCATAAATTTCTTTTTTAATTTGAGGGGCATTATCGGGATCTTTTAACTTTAGCCCTATCCCGGTGACCGCGTGGTCTATGTTAAAGATCTCCTGGGCCTTGTGTAAGTCCACCAGAATTAAATTCATGTCATAATCATACATCCCTGAATTAAAAATACCAGCAACGACAAACCGGTAGCGCCAGCCTTCGCCCGCGATACCGGAGGCCGGAGCTATGATCGTCAACGGATCGCCCACCTGATAACCATAAAATGAGGCCATCTGGCTGCCGATGATGACCCCGTCTTCTTTTAAATCCGCGATCTTGCCATGGGCCAAATAACTATTAACGCGCGTCACCGATCCTTCGCTTTTCGGATCTACCCCGCGCAAGATCAGGCTTGCGGCCTTTGTCCCGGATTCTAAGAAAACATTGCCGAGAATATAGGGGGTTGTGGCGATGACCCCTGGCAAAACTTTCAAACGCTGGTTTAATTGCTGATAATCTTTTAAACCGGTTTCTTTCTCAACGAAAATATGCGCATTGGCACCCACGATCTTTTCACGCAGGTCGTGATCAAAACCGGTCATGACCCCAATGACAATGATCAAGGCCATGACACCGATAGCGATGCCGGCGATGGCAACAAAATTAATGACAGCGAGGAACTTGTCCTTTTTAGCGCTTAAATAACGGAATGTCAGCCACCATTCGAAATTCATATGCCCCTTTGGCTCATTGCTCCGGTTTTAACAATGGAAATAAGATCACGTCCCTGATCGACGCTGAATCCGTCAAGAGCATGACTAGCCGGTCAATGCCGATACCCAAACCGCCGGCCGGCGGCATGCCGTATTCTAAGGCCCTGACAAAATCCTCATCGATGCTGCGATTACCGGTTTCCGTATCATCTTCCAAATCCGCAACAAGACGCTGACGCTGCTCCTGGGGATCATTAAGTTCGGAATAGGCGTTCCCTACTTCCATGCCCCCTATAAAGAATTCAAAACGCTGGGCTACGG
>CAYNGE010000267.1:0-1587 GCA_964396865.1 uncultured Planctomycetales bacterium | reverse complement strand
GATCAAATCCAGAATGCTCCTGCCGCCTGATCCTTTGGCTACGGATCAGGAACCTGATCCCCGTCAGGAATTAGTTGACCGCCTCAAAGAATATGAACAGTTTAAGGCCGTTGCCGCAGGGCTTAAAACCAAAGAATACGAGCGTCAGAATTTATTTACCCGCGTGATCGATGAAGAAAAAATGAATGAGATCAAGATCGACGCCCAGGAAGTTTTATTTGAACCCACTCTTTTTGACCTGATCAACGCCTTGAGCGAGGCTTTAAAGCATGTTCCCGAGAAAAAAGATTATCAAATTTCACAGGAAGAATATACCGTCGAGGACAAAATTCAAAGCTTGCTGGGCCTGCTAGCCGACAACGCCCGTTTTTCATTAATGGAACTTTTCAGACGGGCTTCTTGTAAAGTAGAGATCATATGCACATTTGTAGCGGTCTTGGAATTGATCCGTCTTAAAAAGATCGTCATCATACAGCAGCGTCAATTTGCGGACATTGAGGTCCTGCGCAACACCGCTAACGAGATGCCGGCATCGCCGCCGGCCTAAAGGGGTCTCTCTACTATGGAAGGCCGATTTTCTAATATGAACATTAAGGTAACGGCACATCTCTGGGATTAATTTGAGAAAGTAATATTATGGAAGAGATTAAACGCCTTATTTTAAATCAGGAAACTGAAGAGGACCAGGTCGTCAGTTTGTCCTTACGGCCCCAGCGTCTGGATGATTTTGTCGGACAGCCTGACCTGGTCCGCGGCCTTCGGGTGGCCATTACCGCGGCCCAAAAACGTAATGAACCTTTAGAACATACGCTTTTTTCCGGTCCGCCGGGTTTAGGCAAAACATCCCTGGCCCATATCATTGCCACTGAAATGAACCATCGCATCACCATCACTTCGGGCCCGGCCATTGCCCGTGCCGGAGATTTTATCGGGATCCTGACTAATTTGGAAAAAGGGGATGTGCTCTTTATCGATGAGATCCACCGGCTTTCTAAAACCGTTGAGGAGTTCCTTTATCCGGCCATGGAAAATTTTAAAATTGACTTCATTGTGGATCAAGGTCCCTATGCCAAGACCATTAACTTTAATTTGAAACCTTTTACCTTGATCGGGGCCACCACCCGCAGCGGCCTTTTAACCACTCCTTTGCGCAATCGCTTCGGGATCTTTTATCATTTGGAATTCTACGCGGAAAGCGAGTTGGCCACGATCGTTTCCACCTCGGCAAAGAAGCTTAATGTCGAGGTCGATGGTGATGCTTGTTTAGCCATAGCCCGCCGCTCCCGCGGCACTCCGCGCATCGCCAACCGGCTGTTGCGCCGTTGCCGTGACTACGCGCAGGTCAACTCGAAGGTAAACCATATTGATCTAAAGATCGTGGATGAGGCCATGCAGGCATTACGGATCGACTCTCAGGGGCTCGATGAATTAGACCGGCGTTTAATGGCGATCATTAAGACGCATTACAACGGCGGCCCGGTTGGGCTCGAAGCCCTGGCCGCGACTTTAAATGAAGAAACAGATACGATCGAAGACGTGATCGAACCTTATCTTTTAAAAGCCGGATTTTTACGCCGTACTTCCAGG
>CAYNGE010000266.1:0-1591 GCA_964396865.1 uncultured Planctomycetales bacterium | reverse complement strand
GGTTGCCTTCCCAAACTTTCTTCTCAATATTTACCAAATGCTTATTGGCGTCCAAATCTTTCTTCTCTCTCTTTAGATTATAAGCCGCCAAATGAATGACCCCCA
Source organism: uncultured Planctomycetales bacterium (assembly GCA_964396865.1). Lineage (GTDB taxonomy): Bacteria > Omnitrophota > Gorgyraeia > Zapsychrales > Fredricksoniimonadaceae > JABDGZ01. The sequence continues at coordinate 1,486 of CAYNGE010000266.1, read as the reverse complement.
GCGGATTACGCAGTTCATGGGCCACGGTCGCGGCCAATGTCCCTATGTCCGCCAGACGGCTAAACTGCTTAAGCTCTTTTTTTGTTTTGACCAGTTCTTTGGAACGCTCATCTACCAATTGGGCCATGTTTTCATTGTCCCGCTTTAAAAATTCTTCAGCCAATTTTAGTTCCGTAATATCGACACAAGAGCCGACAAACCCCCCGAAAGAACCGTCGGAATTAAAACGCGGTACTCCGGTATCCAGCACCCAGCGGTACACCCCATCCGCGCGTTTAAACCGATACTCTAAAGTAAATCTTTCCCGCAGCCCCAGAGCCTTTAGATAAGCCTCCGTACAGCGCGAAAGGTCTTGGGGGTGGATCGCCTTTTCCCAGACATTTTTCAGCTCATCATCAACACCTTGCCCGGTAAAGACGGCCCAAGCTTTATTGCAAAAAGTATAACTGCCGTCAACCCCTGACATCCAGAGCATGACCGGCGCGGTATCGGCCATGGTCATAAATCGCCGCTCGCTTTCCTTTGCCTTGCGGCGCTCATACAAAACTGCGAAGAGCGACAGGGCTGTCACCATAATGATCAAAATTATTAAGGTCGCGATAATAAATGGAAGAAAAGAAAGTGTCATAAGGCCGCCTTTGCCTTAATTATAAAGGCGGCGGACGCTTTTATCAAATAAAAGTGTCCGCCACCCTCAATAACTATGCTCATCTACTTTGACTTTGCCGCGGAATATCCAATAAATATTGATCGTATAGGCGAGCACCAAGGGCATGCCGATCAAAGCGATCATCAGCATCGTCTGTAATGTTTTGATCGAAGAGGAGGCATTATAAATAGACAGGCTTAATTCCGGATCCGGATTTGAAAATACGAGATCGGGGAACATTCCCAATTCAAAAAGGACCATCAGAAGAATGATGGCCGCGCATGAAGAAAGAAACGCTAAAAAATCCCTTTTATGGTAAATTTCCCGGGGGACATTGGCAATGACCAATAAATTCATCACAGGAACAAGGAATAATAAAGGCCAAGCCTTGAATTTCTCAACCATGTGCGGAGCATATAGCAAGGTGGCTATGGTTAAAATACCATACATGATCACAAAAAAGATCATGGAGTTCATTACCCATACACGGATCTTATTATGGAATTCCCCTTCCGTCTTCATGGTCAAATAAATAGCTCCATGCATCATACAGACGGACACAACCGTTAAACCCGTTAGCAACGCATACGGATGAAACAGCCCTAAAAAGGACCCCCGGAATTCTTTATCCGCGCCCAAAGGGATCCCCCAAACTAAATTACCGATGACCACGCCAAATACAAAGGCCGATAGAATACTTGCCAATGAGAAGGCCGCGTCCCATGATCGCCGCCAAAGGACTGCAGTCTGCTTGCCGCGAAACTCAATGGCTACCGCCCTAAAAAGCAAAGAAAAGATAAGCAAAAAAACGGCTAAATAAAATCCCGACGCGAGCGT
>CAYNGE010000265.1:0-1614 GCA_964396865.1 uncultured Planctomycetales bacterium | reverse complement strand
GCTCCTGTCAGGTTTATAGGCGGCGTTTGTTGGCTTAAATTCTAAGAAATGTATGACCTATCAACCGCATTTATAGCAGATCTCGTTGGGAAGTTTTTGCCCCACGAAAAAATCCCGGATATTCTTCATTGTCGTGGCGGCGATACTTTCAAGGGCTTCTTTGGTGAAGAAGCCCTTATGAGAGGTGATCATCACATTGTTAAAGGAAAGCAACCGTGCCAGCACATCATCAGTGATCACCTTATTGGAAAAGTCCTCAAAAAAATAGTCGCCCTCTTCCTCATAAACATCCAGCCCCGCAAAACCGACCTTGCCGCTTTTTAACCCCTTGATCAATGCCTTGGAATCAATGAGCATCCCGCGGCCTGTGTTAATGATCATGACGCCCTGCTTCATTTTGGCGATGGATCTTTCATTGATCATGCGATAACTGTCCTTCGTAAGCGGGCAATGAAGCGAAATAATATCTGATTGACGGTAGAGTGTATCAAGGTCCACATACTTAAATCCGGCGACTTTCTGGTATTTCTTATCGGGAAAGACGTCATAAGCCAAGACCTTCATCCCGAACCCTTTTAAAATATTGATCGCGACTTTTCCTATTTTTCCGGTACCGATAATACCCACGGTCCTGCCGTGCATATCAAAACCCAACAATCCGTTAAGAGTGAAATTATTGTCACGGGTCCGGTAATATGCCCGATGGACTTTGCGATTTAAATCCAGCATGAGCCCAACAGCGTGCTCGGCTACGGCGTAGGGAGAATATGCGGGAACCCGAACGATAGGGATCTTTTGAAAGGCCGCCTTTAAGTCGATATTATTATACCCTGCCGCACGAACGGCAATAAGATCGATCCTGTTATGTGCAAGAACCCCAATGGTGTCCTTATTGACAATATCGTTGACAAAAACGCAAACAACTTGAAAACCCTGGGTGATGGGAGCGGTTTCAGGCGTAAGATGGCCTTTAAAATATGTGATCTTAAAGCCAAAATCTTTTTGGACTTTATCGAAAGATTCGATGTCGTATGGTTTGGCGTCGAAAAATGCGATCTTGATCGGATCGATCTTGGCGTTCATAAGAGACATGGAATGTCCTTTAATTTATCGTTTAAATAATCCTATCAATTCATCTTTGTCTAAAACGTGCCCCTCCATCGCTTTTTCGACCTGGGCTTTTGTTTTACCTTGCGGCAAATTAAGCTTTGTGTCCAAGGCATACAATTTAAAGAAATACCGGTGGGTCCCTAATGGAGGACAAGGCCCGCCATAATTGATCTTATTAAAATTATTGATGCCCTGGGTCCCGGGAATGCTGTTTTCTTGGATAACAGAGATGACCGGTATATCATAAACAACCCAATGGATCCATGTGCCGACCGGCGCATCCGGGTCATCTACTATCAAAACCAAGCTTTGGGCCCTTTGAGGGATGTCTTTAATATTCAGTGTTGGGCTGGTATCCTCACCCAGGCAGGTAAATTTTTTTGGAATAAATTTATTATTCTCAAATTCCGGACTTGTCAGCTTCATGACATCTCCTTAAAATAAAAAAGGGATAAATCGTTTGGTGCTCTTCATGTATGTTTGATACGTCTTGCCAAAATACTC
>CAYNGE010000264.1:0-1615 GCA_964396865.1 uncultured Planctomycetales bacterium | reverse complement strand
AATGTAATCCTGCTCCAAAAGGTCACGGCCCATATCAGTTTGGCCTAAGGCTTCAGGGATCATCTTGTTCTTTTCATACGGAGAGAGATTTACCCATACGTCTTTGTCAGGAATGGCTAAACCGGCTAAGAAGTATTTGATGAGCTTTTCGCCTTCCTTTTTTAAGGGCTCACCAGATAGCTTGTCTTGGCCAACGTCCACTATAAAATCAAACAAGAATGGATTGTCTTTATGAACAGTTAGGCCCTTGATCATGACCGGTTGATAGGCAGGGCTTAAATTGACCATGGTGCCGGGGGCGGGCAGATCTAAAATGGAATCGGCATGGGCCTTAGGCAAAGGGCCTAACGTAGTCAAGAAAAAGCAAACAATAACGTTAAGGCTCAATATTCTTCTAATCATGTCCGGATTTCCTTTGGTTTTTAATTTTTTGCGGAGAAAGCGCTTACTTAGGAAAGAGTAACATATATTTGACGGTTGTCAAATTAGGCTGGTCAAATGGTAGCTATATAACCTATTGAAATTCATTGAGTTATAACAGTCCAAAAAAATATATTATTTTTTGATTAAATTAACCTCTCAGTAACCCAGGATCATTCCTCCCTTATAGATGATAAATGCCACAATCCAGGCAAGGCCCAAACTGTAACTAATAGCAAACAAAGTCCATTTGAACGAATCTAGCTCGCGAAACATAGTCCCCAGCGCTCCTAGACAGGGAATATAGATCAGAGTAAAGAACATAAAGGCCAACGCGCTTAAGGGTTTCATATTTCGTTTAATTGCATCTCGCAAACCAACGCTTTTTTCATCTTCTTGTGTGCCAGTCTGATAAAGCACGCCAAAGGTAGAGACTACAATTTCCTTAGCGGCAACACCCGTGATGAGGGCGATCCCCGCCTTCCAATCAAAACCTAAAGGCCGTATAACAGGTTCCAACCATTTGCCCAACTGCCCGGCATAACTTTTGGACAATTTCTCATTTTTTTGCTGAGCCTCAATGGCATCAAGACTGGAATCTTTCTCATGAGAAATGGCCTCTTTTTGGGTTGGATCGTTGATAGCGGCAATACGATCGTTATACTGCGCCTGCGTTGAAGCGATCAGCTTAGGATAATCTTTTGAATAGTCAATATTCCGCGGAAACGCGGAAACAAACCATATCATAATGGAAGCCGCGAGAATGATCCCTCCCACTTTCTTTATGAAAATCGAACCTTTTTCCCACATATGGATGATAACGCTTTGGAACAAAGGTATCCGATAAGGCGGAAGTTCCATAACAAACGGCGCCGCCCCGCCTTTAAAAAATGTTTTTCGAAAAAGTTGACCGATCAGAATAGCCAATACAATGCCTGTTATATAAACAGCAAAAATAACATTCCCCGCGTTCTTTCCAAAAAAGACGCCCGCCAAAAGAACATAAACAGGAAGCCTGGCAGAGCAGCTGATCAAAGGGTTGATCAAGATCGTTATCATCCTGTCTGTTTTATTTTCCAGGGTCCGCGTGGCCATGATCCCCGGTATATTGCAGCCGAAACCCATGACCATGGGAATAAAAGATTTTCCGTGGAGTCCAAGGGTATGCATGATGCGGTCCATGATAAAGGCCGCT
>CAYNGE010000263.1:0-1615 GCA_964396865.1 uncultured Planctomycetales bacterium | reverse complement strand
TGAAACAGATTTAAGTGATGCTGAAAATTTGGGGATCGATTGGGTGCTGCAGGCCAGCATATCAGGCGCCTCCGGGCCGACTACTTTTCCTTTTACAACAGGCGGAGGAATTTTTGGAAATGGCGGAAAAGGTTCATTCTTTCCGGTCGGCAGCAATGCTTATCCTTTAAATTTTGCAGTGCCTTCATCTTCTTCAACTTCTTCAGGGTCGGCATTTACTTATGGGACGATCAACGCTTCTACGCTTTCGGCCACCCTGCAAATTTTGAGCCAGCGTTCCACGACAAAGATCCTTTCAGACCCGCGTATCGTGACACTGGATAATCAAAAGGCTAAATTTAACGTCGGTCTACAATACCCTATGGCCCAGTATCAGTTTAATAGTAATACGGGCACGCTTCAAGTTACAGGAGTCACTTTTTTACCTATCGGCATCAATTTTGAGGTTACGCCACATGTGAATAACGCGGGATTGATTACATTGGATGTGCATCCGCAGATCTCAGCGCTTAAGACGACCATAAACCTGGATAATACGGCATTCCCGGAAACGTCTAATGAAGAAGCTGAGACCAATGTGATGGTGGAAAACGGCAAAACTTTAGTCATCGCTGGCTTGATTACGGATCAGGTTATTACTACCAAGACCAAAGTCCCCTTCTTGGGGGACATCCCTTTATTGGGAAATCTTTTCTTCAATAACAGCAACACCCAGAAGACGAGACAGGAGATCCTGATCTTCATGACGCCGCACATCATCACGGTTGACACAAAACCAGCCCCGGCCGCTGCTCCATAGTTTTCACCCGCTTTAAGCATCGCCATCACTTTAAAGGCGAAGCCGAAGGATACCAACTCAAGGAGAAAAGCTGTGTCTAAAGAAATTCTTATTCAAGTCGCCAAGGACGAGAGACGTGTCGCGGTTTTGTTGGACGGCAAGCTGGATGATTTTTATATTGAGCTTGACCGGCACCAGTCCATGCTTGGCAATATTTACAAGGGGAAAGTCGAGTCTATTTTACCGTCGATCAACGGGGCTTTTGTCAATATCGGTCAGGGGAAAAACGGTTTTTTGTATTTGACGGACGCGGACAATCCTTTCCTGAATGATATCGAGAGGATTGAAGATGAGCCAAGCGGCCCTGCGAAGATCCTCAATATGATCTTTCCAAAACCCGCGCCGGATTTGGATCCTCAGCTGCAGAGCAATGGCAGCCGTCCTCCTAAAAAGGACAAGAACGAACTTCCTTTAAAAAAGGACCAGGAAATATTAGTACAGGTCGTCAAAGACCCTTTCGGCACCAAGGGCGCGAGGCTGACGACCCATATCAGTTTGGCCGGGCGTTTTGTGGTCTATATGCCGGTAGACAAACACAGCGGTATTTCCAAGAAAATTGATGATCCCAAAGAGCGTCAGCGCCTGAGGGATATTTTAAAGACATTTAATTTTGCCAGAAGCGGGGGTTTCATTATCCGCACGGCTTCTATGGAGCAGGGTGAAAAAGAGATCTTCCGTGACTCCAAATTTTTGGTCAATAAGTGGCAGGAGATCCGTGAGTTGTCCAAGAAAAAACAGCCGCCGGCCATTATTTATGAAGAAGGCTCTTTGATCTGG
>CAYNGE010000262.1:0-1639 GCA_964396865.1 uncultured Planctomycetales bacterium | reverse complement strand
GTAACGTCAGCAGCCTTAGGGTCTTGCCGGGCCCAAGCATTATAAAGCAACCGAACAGCACGAAAAGCATCTTTGCGCAAACCGGTCATATACTGTTGATATTTATCATTTTTTAAACGAATGTCAGTCTCATTAGGAAGTTCTTGCTCATCGTGAATACCTTTGAACTCACGCATAGCATATGTAAAACTTCGCTGAGGACTACTGAAGCTTGGCATCATGACCGTAACAATACCAACTTTATTATTTTCTCCGTAGTAAGCTGTAAGAGTTGTCCAATCCGTATTGATCTCGTTTTTTGCCATCTGGTATTTAGTTCCTTTAAGAAGATCATTATGTCCTTTTAATGACGTTGCCCCTATTCCTCTCGACACAACCATAACTTCTCCATTATCGTTGAAAGCCATGTTCGCATACCCCTGGGCACCTTTACTATATGAAGCAGGACGATTATAGGGAAGCATCTCCGGCGAAACTGCCGCCTGCTCCCATGATGTTCTTGGGATATCTTTTAAAATATCTGGTTGGTTTGCATCACCCGTCATCGCCTCATCCGCTTTTGTAGGCTTTGCCGAATTGTTTGTTAAAGGTAATTTATTTTTTATTACAAATACATTTACTTTTGCCGGTATCCCCTGCTGACTCATCCGCTCTGTTTCAAATTCTCTAACATCAAACGATTTAATACCCTTCAATAATTCTGGATTACCATCATCATCCATTCGATGAGCATCGATTGTTATAATCATAGCCCCTTGATCGCCTAAAAGTCTTGGGAGAGAATCCCAAAATTCCTGTGGGTACCCTAACGGATTTTGAGGGTTTTGAAGCAATATGATATCGAAAAACTTGCCTTCACCAGATTGTGTCAGCAATTTTTCGGCAGCTAAAAAATTCCCTACAATCATTTTATATCTTGAAGAATCCAACTGGTGCAATACACGCACTTGTTCCTGATAGTTATCTGTTTTTTTATAATCCGTTTCAATCCCTACAAAACGTTCCGCTCCATCAAATGTAAATTGAAAAGTATATGCGTAGTTCCAAATGCCTGCACCTAAATCTAAAACCCGCTTTACTTTATGCCGGTCTATTCCCAAAACATCCAGTGCTTGAGCATGTATGTGCATGTCTGATACTGTCTTTGCATATCCATAAACAACTGATCTAGCAAAAGTATCATAGTCACCAAATTTTGACCAGCCTCCCTGGTTTGCAATAAGTTCTAACCAAAACTGAGCAAAATTCAACAAATGATATTGTTTCTCTAAAGTCAGCATTTCAGGCATAGCGGCATACTCTTGATTTAATCGTTCAATCAGCCTTTCACGATATCCTGTTGGAATTTGGTTAAACCATTGTGGATAATCAGCCTCGGTTAACATTGCATGATCTTTTGGTTGACTAGGCGTTATTAACGCCGCATCTCCCATAAAATCCATCAGAGACGGCCTTTGAGATAATGCTGTAATCTCTGCCGGATCCGCAGTTTCGTGATTAACAACGATCAAAGCCGGGTCTATTAGACCTACCACCCCTCCCGAAAAATACTTCCTTGGGATAACTTCATTGGTCATAGGGTCCGGTTCTTCTTTAATGTAGTTATAAACACCTTTCTTAAAGGCCTTGAGGTACTCTT
>CAYNGE010000261.1:0-1649 GCA_964396865.1 uncultured Planctomycetales bacterium | reverse complement strand
GCTTGATGTAGCGGCCGGGGATGAACTCAAGCGTGTCGTCGCCATAGGCGCCTGCGCATTATGCGGCGGTATTTTTTCAGATTGTTACAATATCATCGGCGGCGTAGACAAGGTCATCCCTGTCGATGTCTACATCCCCGGATGCGCGGTTAAACCTGAAAATATCATCAACGGCATTTGTTCAAGGGCTGGCTGTCCTGGAAGAAAAGCAGGCCAAGCGCCTCGAAGAAAAAAGGGCTTCTAAAGGCTGGGGTTAATGATGGGAAAACAAGAGATCGTAGAAATAAAAATAGACCAACTGGTAGCCAAAGCCAAGGAATTTATGGCAGACAACTGGCGGCTGGTGCAGATCTGCGCGTCTAAATTAGAGCTTCTGGAATTAAGTTACGGTTTCGGCAAAGAACATGATCTGACGACGCTGCGCATCATCCTGCCGTCCCCTGATGTCGAAGTCCCCTCCATTACGAGTGTTTATTTCGCCGCTTTTGGTTATGAAAATGAACTGCATGACCTATTCGGCGTTAATATCAAAGGCAATGTCATCGATTATAAAGGCAACTTTTACACAACGGCCGTCAAAAAGCCGTTTATGGGATAAAATATATGGGTCATCAAACGATCATCCCCTTTGGGCCTCAACATCCGGTTTTGCCGGAGCCGATCCATCTGGACCTTGTCTGTGAAGACGAAAAAGTCGTCGATGTCATTCCCAAGATCGGATTTGTGCACAGAGGCTTAGAAAAGCTGGTAGAAAAAAAAGAATTCACGGATTTCGTTCATGTTGCCGACCGCGTATGCGGTATTTGCAGCTTTATTCACGGAATGACCTACTGTTTGGCCGTTGAAGGGGTCATGAATATCCAGCCCCCTCCCCGAGCGCAATACCTGCGTGTCATCTGGTCCGAATTCTCCCGTATCCACAGTCACCTGTTGTGGCTAGGCTTAACGGCGGATGCTTTTGGCTTTGAGACCCTTTTTATGAATAGCTGGCGGATCCGCGAGCACATTTTGGACATAATCGAAGAAACCACGGGCGGGCGTGTCATTTTTGGCGCAAGCAAGATCGGCGGGGTCCGCCGGGACATCGGCGCGGATAAATTAAAAGATATCCTTAATCAATTAAAGATCATTGAAACCCAGATGCATGAATGCGCCGATGTTTTTTTAAAAGATTCTTCGGTCAAATCACGTTTGGTGGGAGTAGGGATCCTTTCCAAAGAGGATGCTTATAAATTAGGCGCCGTCGGTCCCATGCTCCGTGCCAGCGGCGTCCCTTATGATGTGCGTATGAGCGGTTATATCGCCTACAAAGAATTGGATTTCGTGCCGGTCGTTGAGAATACTTGCGACAGCTACGGGCGGTGTGTCGTACGCATCAAGGAATTATTCCATTCCTGCCACTTGATACGGACCGCCATTGCCAAGATCCCCGATGGGCCCATTGAAACAAAAGTGGTGGGATTCCCCAAAGGTGAATACTTTGCCCGTGCCGAACAGCCCAGAGGTGAAGTGGTTTATTATATCAAAGGCGACGGGACCAAATTTTTAAAACGTTTCAGGGTCAGGACCCCGACATTCGCGAACCTTCCGGCGCTTCTTAAAGTATTAGGCGGATGCCAGTTGGCGGATGTGCCGATCCTTGTTTTGAC
>CAYNGE010000260.1:0-1662 GCA_964396865.1 uncultured Planctomycetales bacterium | reverse complement strand
CGCCGGTCATCATTGCCAAACTGTTAAAAACCGTGTCCGTGACATTTGGTCAGGATGAAAAAATTAATGCCATGTTTCAAAAATTAGGGACAAAGACCTTTAACAGGGATGTCCGCAGCATTGTCATCGATCGTGACAATAGGATCGTCACGACTCCTTGCTACATGCTTGATGCCCGTATTAGTGAAGTTAATGAAGGCATTGAAAAAGTTATCAGACAGCTTATTGAAATGGTGTAAGTGTATGCGTATCCTGATCGTTGAAGATGAAGTTAAAATAGCTTTGTTCATCAAGCGCGGCCTTAAGGAAGAGGGCTATGCCGCTGACATCGCCTCCGACGGCGAACAGGGGGATTTCTTTTTAAGCTCTAATGATTATGATCTGATCATTCTGGATTTGATGCTGCCTAAGATGGATGGCCTGACGCTTTGCCATAAATTACGCAAGGAAGGTAAGCAGACGCCTATTATCATGCTGACGGCCAAGGATACGGTCAAAGACAAAGTCAAAGGACTGGATTGCGGCGCGGATGATTATCTGGCTAAGCCTTTTGCGTTTGAAGAATTATTGGCCCGTATCCGTGTATTATTGCGCAAAAAAGACAATCTGGTTGTAACTCAATTGAAAGTCAATGACTTGAGCATGGATTTATTGACGCAGAAGGTCACCAGGGGGCAGCGGTCAATTGAGCTTACCGTCAAGGAGTACGCACTTTTGGAATATTTGATGCGTAATGCCGGGAATATCGTCACGCGCACCATGATCTCGGAACACGTGTGGGACATAAATTTTGACACCATGACCAATGTGATCGATGTTTATATCAATTATCTGCGCAATAAGATCGACAGCGGCTCTGAGAGCAAAATGATCCATACCGTGCGCGGCAAAGGCTACCTTCTTAAAAAGTAAAAAAATGTTCCTTCAATCCATCCGTTTTAAAATCGTCCTTTGGAACATGCTGATCTTGTCTTTGGCCCTGTTTGTGTTCGGGGTGGCTCTTTACGACAATTTTCATCGTAAAGTTTCGCAGGAAACGGACAATCTCCTGCGGTCCCGGGCCAAAGGCATTGAAGAATCCATTGATACTTATTGGCAAGAACAACGCTTGGAGATCAGCGAGAATATTTTAAAGGCCAATTCCACCAAAGAGGGCAATACTAATTTCATAAAGATCGCCCGTCGCTGGGTCAGTGAAAAGAACACGGACCCGAATTTGATCAACCTGATCGTCCGTATTTACGACGCTCGCGGCAAGGCCATTGCTTCCTCCAAGGACGTTCCCTTAAGCCCATTGGACTTGCGTATTTTTCATGAAATTAAAAAAGGCCGTAATCATTTTGAGAATATCACCCTGGGTATTAACGGAAAACCGGTTTCGTTTAGAAGTTTTACCACGCCGGTCTTTGAAAATAACCGGCTGGCTTACATTGTGCAAGTCAACACCTCTTTGGCCGAGAGGCACGCGGCACTGCGGAGTTTAGGCTTGTCATTGCTTTTTTTGCTGCCGTTGACAGTCATCATCACCGGCGTGACAGGCGTTTTTTTAGTCCAGTTGACGCTTAAACCTGTCCACCAGATGATCGATACCATCCACCAGATCAGGGCGGAAAATTTGAAACTACGGCTTAAGATCCCCGGCACCAAGGATGAGATCGAAGC
>CAYNGE010000259.1:0-1670 GCA_964396865.1 uncultured Planctomycetales bacterium | reverse complement strand
GAGCGCAGGCTTTTGCGAGCACGCTGGGGAAACCCGAGGACAGGACCCGATGATCAGAAGAAAAAGGTTTGTATGAGAACACATACGTGTGGGGAACTGAATAAGACCTTTAAAGACCAGCAGGTGACGCTGTGCGGCTGGGTGCATCGCCGCAGGGACCACGGGAAACTTATTTTTATCGATATCCGTGACCGCTACGGCATTACTCAGGCGGTCTTTGTCCCTTCCGTCAGTCCCGAGGCTTATAACGAGGCTCAAAAATTGGGACCGGAATTCGTAGTTAGGATGACCGGCACGGTCAATGTCCGGCCGCCCAAGAATGTCAATCCCGACGTAACGACCGGGGACATTGAGCTTTTGGTCATGAAGCTGGAGATCCTTAATACCAGTAAAGTGCCGGTTTTTGAAATTGATGACAATATCGAGGCTGCCGAAGATGTGCGTTTGACGTACCGTTATCTCGACATCCGCCGCAAAAAAGTAAGGGATTCTTTGATCTTGCGCCATCAATTGTGCGCCTCCATACGGTCTTTCTTAAACGGCGAAAAATTTATCGAGATCGAAACGCCGGTATTGACCAAATCGACACCCGAGGGGGCCCGTGATTTTTTGGTGCCTTCACGCTTAAATCCGGGGACTTTTTACGCCTTGCCGCAGTCGCCGCAATTATTCAAGCAGATCTTAATGGTTTCTGGGATGGACCGTTATTACCAGATCGTCAAATGTTTCCGCGATGAGGACCTGCGCGCCGACCGTCAGCCGGAATTCACGCAGCTCGATATGGAAATGTCTTTCGTGGACCAGGATTTTATTTTTGATCTGACAGAGCGCATGTACAAAAAAATATTTAAGGAAGTCTTGAATGTGGATCTGGCTGTTCCGTTTCCCCGCATGACCCACGCCGAGGCGATGGACCGCCACCATAGTGATAAACCGGACATTCGCCAGGACAAGAACAATTCCAAGGAATTCGCTTTTTTGTGGGTTGTAGATTTTCCTTTGTTCAAGTATAATGAGGAGGAAAAACGCTGGGAGAGCGAACATCATCCGTTCACCGGCCTTAATCCTGAAGATGTGGCTTTGCTTGAAAAGGGAGAATACGCCAAGGTCCGCGGCCGCTGTTATGATCTGGTGTTAAACGGCAATGAGATCGGCAGCGGGTCGGTACGTATTTTTCGTCGCGAATTGCAGCAGAAGGTTTTTGATATTATTGGGTTAGAGCATGAGGAAGCTCAGAAGCGTTTTGGTTTTTTGCTCAAGGCTTTTGAATATGGCGCGCCGCCCCACGCGGGGGTGGCCTATGGCATTGATCGCCTGGTGACGATCATTACGGGCAATGAATCCATCCGCGACTGTATTGCTTTCCCTAAAACCCAAAAAGGGACATGCTTGATGACGGAGGCACCGTCGAGTGTGGATGCAAAACAGTTAAAGGAATTGGGCGTGGTAGTTTTGAAAAAAAATAGCTAACGGAGGGTACCATGTTAAACAAAAGTTTGGTTCTTGTTGTTTTATCTATTTTTGCGGCAGGCTGCGGCATGGAAGCGCATACGTACACGGTAACCAAAGAACGCGTGGGCTTTAATCAAGTCGGCAACGCTGGTTGCATTACAGGCCAATGCCCTCAAGTTCAGGTCCCGGCTCCGGCTGAAAAGACGCGAAAAATCTAT
>CAYNGE010000258.1:0-1673 GCA_964396865.1 uncultured Planctomycetales bacterium | reverse complement strand
CATCCACATTGACTTTGACGATCTTCATTTTGCCCTGCAACTCGACTGAAAGTTGGTCGATAATGGGAGCGATCATTTTGCAAGGGCCGCACCATTCGGCCCAAAAATCCACCAAAACCGGAAGTGAGGACTTTAGCACCTCCGCATCAAAATCCTTTTCATCCAAATGTAAAGCGCTCATAGAGATCCCCCTTCTTAAAAAATAAAAAGTCCCAATACCGGTCTTTGGGATTTTGGCTACATTATATATTCGTTGTTAATTTATATCAAATATTATCATTGTCATCGATTAATCAGCTATGGATAAATAAACGGCAGATCTGGCCTGTGAGGATACCGTTATAAGCACCGATGGTATGGCCCAAAATGGCCAAAAGCAGTCCTACGGAAGCAAAGCCCGGCTGATAAATTTCCGCTACCACCGGCGCAGAAACCAACCCTGCGATATTGGCTAAAGAAGCAGTGGCAACTAAAAATAATGGAGCTCGGATCAACCGGGCAGCCACTATCAATACCGCCACATGGATTAAGATCACCATGACGCCTGCCAAGATCAAAACGCCGACACAAGCAGCATTATTTAAACTGGCACGGGCGCCGATGCTCGTTAGCACAAAATATAAGATCCATTTGCCGAATTTGTCAGCGCCTGTCTGCCGAATGCGGCCAAACGGCGTTATAGATAAAAATATAGCGAAGGTGGAAACCAGGATAATGGTCCAGGCGTATGGTGAGATCACATTCTTACCCGTGGGAAAATAAACAGACAACGCCTGAGCTACATGGCCGACTAGTAAAGCCAGTCCTACGAACAAGATCGCCTTGGCCGGATATACGGACTCCTTTTTTTGTTTGGAAAAAGATCCCGTGCGCTTGGCTAAATCATCTAAGATCCGCCTGTCAGAGCGGTTCCAGCTGTCAAAACTTTTTTGCCGAACGGCTAAAGTGATCAGGATCCCCACCCACACATAAGGCACAATGGTGTCCACAATGACCATGGGCAAAAAAACAGCGTCAGGAGTATTCAATGCTTCTTTGGCCGCGACCATATTGGCAGACCCTCCGGTCCAGGAAGCGGACAAGGCGCCGAACCCTCCCCAAAATTGGGGGCCTATCAAGGGCTTAAAAACAACGAAGCTGATGACCATGCCCAGCATGATGCCGAATGATCCGGCAAAAAACATCACCAGCGCGGCAGGCCCCAGGCGGGAAATGGCTTTAATATCTACGTTTAACAACAGCAAAAAAAGTGCCGGAGGTAAAAGACTCTTGGTTATCCCGATATATAACGGGCTTTTAGCATCGATAATGCCGCAAGTAGACAACACCATGGGCAAAAAATAGATCCAGAATATCGACGGAAGGAAACTAAAAAAATGTTTGGTGCGGGGATCCCCGGCTAAAAACAGAATGCCCGATTCGACGGCTAAAAGGATAAGGATCAGCTCAAAAGGATTACGGATCATGTTATCAGTACATTAGTATAGATGAACAGCTATTATGTATTCATCCAATCATGCCTTGTGGGATTATTCCAATACCACCCTTGACCTTGCTTAGATCATAAACCCCTTGAGAAGATAAAAACGGATTGCGGCCGGCTTCCCCTTTGATAAAAAACGGCGTATCCAGATCTATGAAATCAAAATAACCTAAGCCCGCGGCTAAATGTG
>CAYNGE010000257.1:0-1675 GCA_964396865.1 uncultured Planctomycetales bacterium | reverse complement strand
GCTGCTTGTGGAAATTTTTACCAACGGGGCCGTCAATCCCAAAGAAGCATTATTATACGGGGCCAATATTTTGCAAAGGCACCTGGATGTATTTGTGGCTTATGGACAATTGCCCGAAGAGGAAGAACAGCAAGAAGAGGTTTCCGCTGAGGAAGAGGCCCTGTATACCAAGCTGCGGCTGCCTATTTCCGAACTGGAATTGTCGGTGCGTTCGTCTAATTGCCTCAAAGATGCCAATATCAAAACGATCGGCGATTTGGTACGCCGTCAAGAGCCTGAATTGCTGGAGTTCCGTAATTTCGGTAAAAAATCTTTAACAGAGATCCAGGATATCCTCAAAGCCATGGGCTTGAATCTGGGAATGAAAGTGGATACCAAAAAATTAAGGGCTAAATAATATGAGACACGGGAAGTCCGGCAACCGCTTAAGCCGTAATCAAAGTTTAAGAAAAGCAACTTTACGCGATCTGGCCAAAGCGACGCTTTTGCAAGAGCGTATTTGCACGACCCGCGCCAAAGCCAAGGAAGCCAGGAAGTTGATCGACCAATTGATCACCCTTGGCAAGAAAGATACGCTGGCCGCGCGCCGCCGTGCTTTCGCGATCCTTTGCGATCATAATATTGTTTCCCGGCTTTTCTCGCATACCGCGCCGCGTTTTAAGGCCCGCAAGGGCGGGTATACCCGTATTATTTCTTATGTTCAGCGCGCAGGGGACAATGCCAATTTGGCTTTTTTGGAATTAACTGAAAAAAGCCGGACTATGATCACGGGCCAAAAACGCGTCAAAGCCGCTAAAGAAGAGAAGGAAGCCGCCTCCGCAGTGTCAGAGGCCCAGATCAAGCCTGCCGCAGGCCCCGCCAAAGGCGGGGTAGCACCGACGGCAACACCGGTGGCGGGTGGCGCGCCAACAACCCATTCCAAGGCTGATGTGCAAGCAACGCCTAAAGCCGCGGCCAAGCCTACGGGCCTAAGAAAATTGTTTCAACGCAAAACCGGCGCGGAGTAGTTGATGTGCCAGCAAGCAAGGTCCATTCTCGCTTGGACCTCGCCAATCCAAAGGATCGGCGGACAATTCTTTAAAAAAACCTTCCAGATCACCGGAAGGTTTTTTATTTTTCTTTTCTTGGGCATTTCTTCTGTTTATGCGCAGACAGCAGTAGATTATGTGCAAAGAGGCAATGCCTATCAAGCCCAAGAAAACTATGATCAGGCTATTGCTGACTATACCAAAGCCATTGACATCAGTCCTGAATTTGCAAAGGCCTATGACAACCGCGGGGTTGCCTATGCGAAGATAGGACAATTATCCAGCGCTATTTCTGATTTTACTATGGCCATTGCCAATAACCCTAATGATGCGCAAGCTTATAACAACCGCGGGCACGCCTATGCCAAGTTAGACAACTTTTTCCAAGCCATCTCTGATTATACCAGGGCCATAAAGATCAACCCGAACTATGCAAAGGCTTATAACAACCGCGGGATTGCTTTTTATACTACGAAAAAATATGACAAGGCGTGGGCAGACGCCCATAAAGTAGAGGAATTAGGGGGCACTGTTGATCCTAATTTCATTGCGGAACTAAGGAAGGCCGCCCCATCGGGGATCCCATCCGAAGGCGGGGCATCCGGCAATGACAAGTAAGAGGGTTTTTGTTTATAGATAAATAGTTG
>CAYNGE010000256.1:0-1679 GCA_964396865.1 uncultured Planctomycetales bacterium | reverse complement strand
GCCTGGGCGATGATATGCGCTTCTAATTCATGGTATTTGGCATTTAAGACCTGGTGAGGAACGCCTTTCTTCTTTAAAAGGGCGGAGATCAATTCGGATTTTTCAATGGAGATCGTGCCCACCAAAACCGGCTGACCTTGTTTGTGGCAGGACGCAATTTCATCGACGACCGCGTTGTATTTCTCCTGCATGGTCTTATAAATGCAATCCGGGTAAGTGGCGCGTATGAGCTTGCGGTTGGTGGGAATGACCACCACATCCAAATTATAGATCTGTTTAAATTCATTGGCCTCGGTATAAGCGGTCCCCGTCATGCCGGCCAGCTTCTTGTACATGCGGAAATAATTCTGGAAAGTGATGGTGGCCAGCGTCTGGTTTTCCCGCTCGATCTTGATGCCTTCCCTGGCTTCCACCGCCTGATGCAAACCATCCGACCAGCGCCGGCCGGGCATCATGCGTCCGGTAAATTCATCGACGATAATGACCTGCCCCTCTTTGACCACATAATCCACGTCGCGGATGAAATACTCCTTGGCGCGTAAAGCGCAGATCACATGATGGCGATATTCATTGGTGTCTATTTCATGCAAATTCCTGACGCCGAATAATGAAGCGGCCTTGGTCTCCCCTTCTTCCGAAAGCGAAATGGATTTAGCTTTCTCATCGGCCAAATAATCATATCCCTTATATAGATCTTCCCCTTTATGTTTGGCGTCGATCTCCTGGGCTTCGGTCACGCGGCGGCCTTTGAGCTGACCGGCGATCTGAAAGGCCTTATAATATTTATCCGTACTTTCTTCCGCCGGTCCTGAAATGATAAGCGGTGTGCGCGCCTCATCGACTAAAATACTATCCACTTCATCGACAATGGCAAAAGCATGGCCGCGCTGGACCATTTCCTGTTTAAAAGAAACCATGTTGTCCCGCAAATAATCAAAGCCGAACTCATTATTGGTCCCATAGGTGATGTCGCAGCCATAAGAGGCTTGGCGTTCGCGCGGGCTCATGTCGTGCTGGATGACGCCCACGGTCAGGCCCAAAAATTCATAAATGGGCCCCATCCAATGGCGGTCCCGGTTGGCCAGATAATCGTTAACGGTGACCACGTGCACCCCGTCCCCGGTCAAGGCATTCAAATACGCCGGCAGGGTCGCGACTAAAGTCTTGCCTTCACCAGTGGTCATCTCAGTGATCCCGCCGCTGTGCAGCACCATGCCGCCGATCAGCTGCACGTCGAAATGGCGCATGTTGAGGACCCGCCTGCCCACCTCACGGACCACCGCGAAAGCTTCATTGAGAATTTCATCCAAAACGCCCTGTTTGGAGTCAAATAATTCTTTTTCCAGCTGCTTGATCTCAACGGCCAGGTCTTCACGCTCCTGCCCCGAGGAGGCCTTGCGGTAATTGGATTGCATCTGTTCGTATTCCTGGGCCTTAACACTGATCGCCTGGTGGATACGGGCCTTAAATTGCGCGGTCTTGGCCTTTAGTTGGTCGTCGGACAAAGCTTTCATGCTTTCTTCCAGGGCGCAGATCTCTGATGCCCGCGGTGAAAGCCTTTTGACCAAACTGATCGAAGGCAGAGGGGCCTCCGGATGAATATGGACCTGCACCGGCGGTTTTAAATGGTCGATAAATATTTGGGCGCTTTGTAAAAGCCAATTACGGATCAAAAAATC
>CAYNGE010000255.1:0-1683 GCA_964396865.1 uncultured Planctomycetales bacterium | reverse complement strand
CTGCAGCGTCTTTATGACAACCGTCTTCTAAAAAATGGATGGCGGGCCGCAGGATCTCTGCTTTCTATAATGGGATTTGTCTTCCTTGTGATCATTTTCTTTAAAAACTTCGCGACCTTCTTTATGTTTAACATAAACAATGATACACAGGCCATTACCTCTGTATTTATTTTTATCTTGATATCGGGTTTTGTAGGATTTTATGCCCTTTTTTATACCACCCCCCGGTTTGCTTTGCCGATAGCCCCCCTAGAGCTTATGGCCATAGCCTTCTTAACTGATGCTATCGTGTCTCAATATCATCTACACACCAAGCGAGGACCATGAATCAAATAAATAAAGACATATTCACGAATAAAAAACTGACTTTCTCTTTTGAGCTTTTTCCGCCCAAAACCGAAGAAGGTTATAAGAAACTGCTGGGCTCCATCGCCCTCCTGTGCGATCTGGCGCCGGATTTCATTTCCTGCACTTACGGGGCCGGCGGCGGAAGCCGCGAAAAAACCCTGGATATTGTCGAATATATTCAAAACCATCACCATGTGGCGTCAGTCGCGCACCTAACCTGCGTTTTGCACACTAAACAGGAGATCAAGGATATCTTAAGTGAAATAAAACGCCGAGGGATTGCCAATGTCCTGGCCTTGCGGGGGGATGCGCCCAAAGATTTCCCCGACTGGGCTCCGGGAAAAAATAATTTTAAATACAGCTGGGAGTTGGTTGCCTTTATCAAGAAACATTTCGGTGATTATTTCAGCATAGGGGTCGCCGGATTCCCCGAAGGGCATATCCTTTGTCCTGACCGCAACAAAGACGCGCAGTTTTTAAAACATAAAATCGATAACGGCGCGGATTATGTCATCACCCAGCTTTTTTTCAACAATCAGGATTATTTTGATTACACGGCGCGCTTGAAAAAACTGGGGGTCAACTCCCGCATCATCCCGGGGATACTGCCGATCACCGATTACGCGGCCTTAGTGCGGTTTTGCTCAATGTGCGGGGCGTCCATCCCTCAAAAAGTGCACGCTATTTTTAAGCCTTTAGCAGACAACCCTGGCAAAACATTGGCTGCGGGAATTGATTTTTGCCTAAAACAAAGCCGGGAACTCCTCCAGGGAGGCGCTCCCGGCCTTCATTTCTACACGCTTAATAAAATCCATCCAGTTGACGTGATCATTAAAGAGTTGCGTTGACCCGTGTTCTCATCTGTTGGGCTGCGGCAACCATATTCTTTAATGCCTGCTTGACTTCCGGCCACTGACGGGTCTTAAGCCCGCAATCGGGGTTGACCCAAATATGCTCTGCCGGTAAAACCCGGCTGGCTTTAGTCAACAGATCCACCATCTCCTGGATCTCAGGAACTCTGGGAGAGTGAATGTCATAAACCCCTGGGCCTATTTCGTTGGGATAGCGGAATTTCTCAAAAGCTTCCAGGAGTTCCATCTTGGAGCGGGATGTCTCAATGGAAATCACATCCGCGTCTAAATTCGCGATGGCTTCGATGATATCGTTAAACTGCGCATAGCACATATGCGTATGGATCTGTGTTTCGTCTTTAACTCCGCCACAGGAGAGTCTGAACGCGTCCACGGCCCAGCGCAGATACGAGGGCCAATCTTGTTTGCGCATCGGCAGGCCTTCCCTTAACGCAGGTTCATCAATTTGAATGGCGGCAATACC
>CAYNGE010000254.1:0-1694 GCA_964396865.1 uncultured Planctomycetales bacterium | reverse complement strand
CAATTCGGTCAGCTTGTCGAATTCTATGAGATTGTATAAACCGGCATAGCCGCCGGGAATGATAAAGCATGTGGCCTTGTTGGCATGGGCTATACAGGCAGCCCCTTTGATGACACCGTTAAGACCGCCGCAATCGCCGCCTGAAGTAATTATACCGATACGTTTCATTGGGACACTCCTTAAAAAACATTTTGTTTTGATGGGAAAGACTTAAGTTACCATAAACGAAGAGGGAAATCAATTATGAATATATGAATTGATTTTTGAGAGGATAATTCCGGCTTCCTATGGTACTATTGAAAACATGGAATTGCTTCATATCGTCAAAATCTCAAAAGAATTAAACCTTCAAGAAAAACAGGTGACCGCCGCAGCCCTTTTGCTTCAGGAAGGGTCAACGGTCCCTTTTATTGCCCGTTACAGAAAAGAAGCCACCGGCGCTTTAGATGAGGTGGCTATCACCGCCATCCGTGACCGCCTGCAACAGTTGTCCCAATTAGATGAGCGCAGGGCCGCTGTACTTGAGTCCATTGAAAAACAGGGAAAACTAACCGACGAGCTTAAAGCAAAGATCAATGCCGCCTTGACAATGACGGTTTTGGAAGATCTGTATTTGCCGTATAAACCCAAACGCCGCACGCGCGCGACCATGGCCCGTGAAAAAGGCCTGGAGCCTTTGGCTTTGGCGATCTTTGAACAAAAGCCCGGTCTTGATCCCAAAATAGAAGCGGCTAAGTTTATCAACGAAGAAAAGAAGGTATCTTCCATAGATGAGGCCTTGGCGGGCGCCCGGGACATCATTGCGGAATGGGTCAATGAAGATGCCAAGGCCCGTGCCCAGATCCGTCATTTATATTTGGACAAAGGCCTGTTTGATTCCAAAGTCATCAAAGGCAAAGAACAGGAAGGGATCAAATTTAAAGATTATTACAATTGGCAGGAATCCGTCAAGACGGCCGCGTCCCATCGTATTTTGGCCATGCGCCGTGGAGAAAATGAAAAATTCCTGATGCTGCGTATCCTTGTTCCTGAAGAGGATGCTTTGGCGATCTTAAAGGAGATGTTCCTTAAGAGCGATAAGGCCAATCTGTGCGCCTCACAAGTGGAGATGGCGATCGAAGATTGTTTTAAGCGCCTGCTGTCCTTGTCTATGGAAACAGAGGTCCGTCTTTTGACCAAACAGACGGCAGACACGGA
Organism: uncultured Planctomycetales bacterium; assembly: GCA_964396865.1. Lineage (GTDB taxonomy): Bacteria > Omnitrophota > Gorgyraeia > Zapsychrales > Fredricksoniimonadaceae > JABDGZ01. The sequence continues at coordinate 497 of CAYNGE010000254.1, read as the reverse complement.
TGCCATCCAAGTTTTTGCTGAAAATTTGCGCCAGCTCTTGATGGCCTCTCCGTTGGGACAGAAAAATGTTTTAGCCATTGACCCGGGTTACCGCACCGGCTGTAAGGTGGTATGTTTGGACGGGCAGGGGAAACTGCTGCAGAACACCACCATTTACCCGACCCAATCGGACGATGAAAAAGCAAAGGCCGCGAAGACGATCGGCGATCTATGCCGGCTTTTTCATATCGAATGCATTGCCATCGGCAACGGCACTGCCGGACGTGAGACCGAAAGTTTTGTGCGCTCTTTAAAGCTTGAGAATGTTCAGACAGTGATGGTCAATGAGAGCGGCGCTTCGATCTATTCCGCCTCGCCTGTGGCCCGTGAAGAGTTTGCTGATTATGATGTGACTGTCCGCGGCTCTGTGTCTATCGGCCGAAGGTTACAGGACCCTTTAGCTGAGTTAGTCAAGATCGATCCTAAAAGTATCGGTGTAGGGCAGTATCAGCATGATG
>CAYNGE010000253.1:0-1706 GCA_964396865.1 uncultured Planctomycetales bacterium | reverse complement strand
CCCAGATCATGGCCGGTAAGAAATTAACCGACTTTCAATTATCCGATCCCGGCCAATTAAAGTATACTTGCGTTAAAGAATCGGTCCTGCCTTTCAGCCGTTTTTCGGGGGTGGACATTATTTTAGGCCCGGAAATGAAATCCACCGGCGAGGTCATGGGGATCGCTTCAAGCTTTGGCGCGGCTTTTGCCAAATCGCAAATGGCCGCCAATTGCGCCCTGCCTAGAACAGGGACGGTTTTTATCAGCGTCAATGACCATGACAAACCGGACGTGGCCGCCATGGCCAAGAGGCTGGCGGATTTGAAATTTAAGCTCATGGCAACCAAAGGCACAGCCCAACTGCTGCGTTTAGCGGGCATTGATGTGACGATCATAGATAAACATCATGAAGGCGAAGAAAACGCGTTGACATTGGCCCAAAAAGGTGAGATAAACTTAATTATCAATACGCCGTCAGGTAAAAAAAGTCAGTCCGATATGAGGGTCATCCGGGCGGCGGCTATTTTGCACAATATCCCTTGTATCACAACGATGCAGGGAGCGTGGGCCGCGGTCAACGGGATCGAATCCAGCCTTAAGGAAGAATTTACAGTGGAATCTTTGCAGAATTTATACAAAAGCGCCCCGAGACCCAAGGATGGCGCTCGTCGAAGTGTTGCCAAGAAAGAGGCCGCGGCGGGCAGGTTAAAATAAATTTGAGGTGTATACATGTGCGGTATCGTCGGGATCAGCCATCATAAGGAAGCAAGCAAAATGGCTTTTTTAGGCCTTTTTGCTTTGCAGCACAGGGGCGAGGAGGCGGCCGGCATTGTCTCTTACGATGGGGCGGAAACCCATGTCCTAAAAAAATACGGCCTGGCGGTGGATAATTTCGATGAGGACAATATCCGCAGGTTGACCGGTCATATGGCCATTGCCCATACACGGTATTCCACCACCGGCTCTTCCAACACCAAGAACACCCAGCCTATTTTAGTGACCCATCACAAAAAACCCATTGCCGTGGCCCACAACGGTAATCTGGTCAATACCGAGGAGCTTTACGCTGAATTGGAAAATGAGGGGTCGATCTTTCAGACTTCCATGGACTCCGAGATCTTCGTGCATTTATTGGCCAAGACCCCCAATGGCGACATAGCCCAATGGCTGATCAGGGTGTTTTCCAAAGTCAAAGGCGCTTATTCCACGGTGCTTTTGCTTCAAGATCATCTGATCGGCGCCCGCGATCCTCAGGGGTTCAGGCCATTGTGTTTGGGCAAACTAGGGGACGGGTATATCCTGGCATCCGAGAGCTGCGCTTTTGATATGATGAAAGCTGAATTTGTGCGAGAGATCCTGCCCGGCGAGATCGTGATCATCAAAGGCAATAAATTGGAATCGGTCTTTCTGCCCGGCGCCGCCCAAGAGCGCCGTGCTTTTTGTATTTTTGAGAATATTTATTTCGCGAGACCCGATAGCCGCATTTTCGATGATAATGTCTATCAGGTCAGAAAACGTCTGGGGGCGCAGTTGGCCATTGAGCATCCGGCCAAAGCGGATTTTGTGATGGGTATTCCTGATTCCGGAAATTACGCGGCCGTAGGTTATGCCCAGCAATTGAACATGCCCTTTGAAATTGCCATGATCCGTAATCACTATATCGGTCGGACTTTTATTCAGCCGACTCAATTTTTGCGTGAATTCCGTGTGCGTGTTAAACTTAAT
>CAYNGE010000252.1:0-1738 GCA_964396865.1 uncultured Planctomycetales bacterium | reverse complement strand
TGTTTGCGGTCATTGTTTTTTTCTGGAATTCATGGAAGGTAAATTTCTTTGCGTCCAAAACGGCCTTTTGGGGATCGTTAAAATTGATCATCATTGCAACGGTAGCCACAGGTTTTATAGGCCTGTTATTGAAAGTCTTAATTGAGAAAATCGCATTAAGAGGAGTTATTCATCCTGAAGTTGAGCTGCTTTTTGGTAATTTGACTTTAATTTCAGCGGCGCTGGCGGTGGTAGGCATATTAATTCTTTGGGCAGGGCTTAAAGGAAGCCGGTTGCAAAAAAAGAAAACTGGTTTAGGGTTAAAGGCGGCGGGTTGGATCGGGATGGTGCAAGGGATCTGTTTGCCTTTTCGGGGATTTTCACGTTCGGGAGCAACGATATCCACCGGGCTTCTTTTGGGGATTGAAAAAAGAAAAGTTGAAGATTTTAGTTTTGCTCTTGCGGTTGTTCTGACACCGCCTGTTATCGCGAGGGAAGTTTTAAGGCTTTTAAAGGCACAACATGTGTCTTCAATTCATGGAATGAGCATGGCGCATCTGTTTTTACCGAGCGTCATAGGCATGGTTTTGAGTTTTATTTCCGGGGTTTTGGCCCTGAAATGGCTGTCTAACTGGCTGGAGGCCGGCCGCTGGTATTTATTTGGCATCTATTGTTTATGCGCTTCTGTAGTCATTTTCTTCCTGCATTGCCAAGGCTTATAGTAGAAGCCCAATCGAAGTAATAACCTATTTTGAAAAATTTTTAAAAAAATACTTGCAATGTTCATATTTTGTTGTATACTCTACTAAGTTGATGGGAATAGAGGAGAATGTATGAAGTTGACATATAAAGGGGATTACGCGCTAAAAGCTGTGCTTGATATGGCGCTTCACTATGACAAGGAATTGGTAACCAGCCATGACTTGGCTAAGCGCATTGATGCCCCTGTAAAATTTTTTGAGCAGGTCCTTATGGAGTTAAAAAAGGGCGGTATTATTCAAAGCAGGCGTGGTAATGAAGGGGGTTATTTATTATCAAAACCTCCATCACAAATAACGATTGGAGATGTTGTCAGGGTCATTGAGGGACCGATCGAACCGATTTCATGTGTCAAAGAAAATTACGCCTGTTGTACGGATATCAATAAATGTGTTTTCAGGAATATTTGGCAAAGGGTCCATCAAGCCACATCAGATATCATTGATCATATTACGTTCGAAGACCTGGTTTTACAAGTTAACGGTCAAGAGAAAGTTTTAACATATACTATTTAAGACATAAATGGAAAGAGGAAAATATGAATATAAAGCGAAATCCGAAAAACATTGTGAACGATGCCATCATCAAAGATATAGCGACTGCCGTTGGATTATTGGAGTATGGGACCGTCACTATTAAAGTTCATGAAACAAAGATCATTCAAATTGAAGTTACAGAAAAAAAGCGCTTTGATGATATCTGGCGCATTGAAGGAGGAGGTGGAATATAACATATTTAGAGAAGTAAAGCGGCAAGTTGACCGGACAAAACGGCAATGCTAAAGAAGATTGAATAAAAAACTAAAAAACGAATGATTTGACCAGATAACTGGAGGATCCCAAGAATAAACTGGAGGATTCTCAAAATGAAACACTTAATTAAGTTAGCATTAACCGTTTTAACCGTTATTCTAACTGGAAATTTAGCTTACGCTGGACTTCCTTTAAATAACTTGGAAGGTGTGGGAGGGGTTGCGTTTAATCCGCTGGCTTATCCTGCA
>CAYNGE010000251.1:0-1750 GCA_964396865.1 uncultured Planctomycetales bacterium | reverse complement strand
CATGGCGCCGCTGGCGTGGCTGATCCTCTCGGAAATTTTCCCCACCCGATTGCGCTATTTAACGGCGAGGTGTCTTCGCAGCAGATCAAGGGAAATCTTTATGCTAAGTCTGTGGACCTTCACGCGGTCATACGCTTCTGGGCCAATGATGACATCAAAAGGAATTTGCAGGGGTTTATTTCCAATGTTGATGTCAGCCTTCAAGGGCCTGTGTGGGCGCCAATGGTCAGGGGCCATTTTTTGGCAGACGATGTCCGGTATAGATCAATACTCCTGACAAACGGTTTTGGACAGTTGGATTTGACCTTAGAGCCCGCCGCGGATAATTTTCAATTAAAAGGCGCGGTGATCTTACATTCCGGGACCGTGGCCGTGCAGCGCGTCCATCTGGAATTGACAAAAAGCTATGTTTATTTTCAGGGAGATGTTTTTAATCCGCGGATAGACATACATGTGGGCTCGAAGGTGGCGGGTACGAATATTCATTTGGCGATCAAAGGAACTGCCGCGGAACCGAATTTGTCAGTAACGTCAAATCCGCCTTTACCGTCGCAGCAGGCCCTTCAAATGCTGCTGACCGGCAATGCCTGGTCTTCTGCTTCCGCGCTTCCCTTAAGCGGATCCACGGACAAGCCAATGGGAAAATAGGGACGTCCGTACTATTTTTCCATAGACAAAAACAGAGTTCTTGCGCTACAATGTTTTTTTGATTGGAGGCAGTAATTTTATTAATAGCCCCGCATGGCCGTAAGGCCATAGCTGCGGGGTTCTGAAAGAAAGAGGGTTTTATGAAAAAATTTTTAGTAGGTAGTATGGTGTTAGCAGCAATCGGTATGATGAATCTTTGCGCGTATGCGAATGACCAGGTTGTTGGGCCGGGCAAAAAGGTAACATTGGATTATACGTTGATGGTTGATAACAAGATGATGGAAACCTCAATAGGCAAAACCCCGTTAACGTATGTGGCAGGCAGCCGCATGATCATCCCGGGCCTAGAAGCGCAGATCAATGGTATGCGCGTTAATGAAGAAAAAACTATTAAGGTCCCAGCCAAAGACGCGTATGGCGAGGTGGATCCAAAGGCATTTAGAGATTTCCCAAAGACTTCTTTACCCAAAGATATAGAGCCGAAAGTGGGCATGGTGTTGCAAGCAACCGCTCCGGACGGCGCAAAATTTCCTGCTGTGATCTCGGCCATCAAGGGCGACAAGGTGACGTTGGATTTCAACCATCCTTTGGCAGGCAAGGATTTGACATTTAAAGTGAAGATCTTGAATATTGAAAATGCACCGGCTGCTCCTGTTATGCCGGCTGTGCCTCAGACGAAATAAAGAAGAAATAGAGCTGGAAAAAATAGGGACGTCTACCATTTATTTAGTAGACGTCCTTTTTTATCCCTTTTTTACCATTCTTTGTGTCCAAACTCTTCATCTGTCCTTAATATTTCCTTAATATAAGAATTGCATAATTAACCTGTCATTGTAAAACCCAAATACTAGGAGGATTCATGAAAAAAATCGTTTGGACACTAGCAGCGGGAATCATTTTTGCCTGGCAGGGAATGGGTTTGGCTGCCACCAGCGCGGTAGATACGCTTATCCAAAAATTGGAAGACAAGGGGATCTTGACTGACCAGGATGCTCAACAGATCAAAGGCGAAATGGCCAGTGAGAAGCAGGCATCCCAAGAGGCCCAGGCAACAACTTTAAAAACCATGATCCCGGATTGGGTCAGCGGCCTTAAGGTCAGC
>CAYNGE010000250.1:0-1751 GCA_964396865.1 uncultured Planctomycetales bacterium | reverse complement strand
CTACAATTGTTTGTGCCAACTGCAATTTTGCTTCTTTCGGATGCATCTTTTTAACTTCATCCAAATTGACTTCGGTCAAAATTTCATAATAACGTAACATCAAATCATCGCTGATAGACATCACTTTACCAAAAATCTCATTAGGCTCATCATTGATACCAATGGTGTTGCCCAAAGACTTGCTCATTTTATTAACACCGTCGGTGCCTTCCAAAAGCGGGGTCATGAGCACCACTTGGGGCTTTTGCCCGTACGCTTCCTGCAATTGACGGCCCATGAGCAAATTGAATTTCTGATCATTGCCTCCCAACTCCACATCAGCTTTCAATTCCACGGAATCATAACCTTGTAAAAGAGGATAAATAAACTCCAATAAACTGATCTCTTTGCCGGATTCAAAACGTTTTTTAAAATCCGAACGGGCGAGCATCTGGGCTACCGTCAAATGAGCGGACAATTCCAGAAAATCCTTAGGAGTAAGTTTGTTGAGCCATCGGCTGTTAAATGTCACTTCGGTTTTTTTAGGATCAAGGATCTTAAAAACCTGGGCTTCGTAAGTACAGGCATTTTTTTCGATCTCCGCGGTTGACATCTTCTTACGCAGTTCATTACGTCCCGTGGGATCCCCCACCTGGGCCGTAAAATCACCGATCAAAAAGATCACCCGGTGTCCCAAATCCTGAAACTGTTTCAATTTTCGCAGCAAAACCGTATGGCCTAAATGAATATCGGGCGCGGTGGGGTCAAAACCGGCTTTAATGATGAGAGGACGGCCTTCCTTGAGTTTGGCCTCAAGATCGGCCAAGCCGATGATCTCAGTGGTACCGCGGGCAATTTTTTTGAGGGTATCTGGAAGCATAGAATAAAAGGGGACACATTAAAGTGTCCCCTTTTTAGAAGGGGACACTTTAATGTGTCCCCTTTTTTATAACTTGGCGCTGACGCCGATCTTCATGCCTTCGACATCAACCTTAATGATCTTAACCTGAAGCTTATCGCCGGCCTTGAGCGCCGAAGCCTGGGTCTTGTCAATTTCCGAAGAATAGACTAAAGCCTCGATCTCATCTTCTAATTTCACAAAAACTCCGAAATTAGAATTCATGATGACGGTTGCAGGCACAATAGAACCTACAGGAAATTTATCAGCAATGCCGCTCCAAGGATTAGCATGTAACTGTTTGAGCCCTAAAGTGATCTTGCGGGCTTCCGCTTCCACAGACAGGACGCTGACCTCTACTTCCTGGCCTTTTTGTACAACCTCCTGAGGATGATTGATCTTTTTGGCCCAGGACATATCGGAAACATGGATCATGCCTTCCAAGCCATTGCCCAATTCTACGAAAGCGCCATAATCGGTAAACCCGCGGACAATGCCTTTGACGGTAGCCCCAACACTGAATTTAGCCGCGGCATTAGTCCAAGGGTTTTCCTCCAGCTGTTTCATGCTCAAGGAAATGCGCTTGGCGTCTTTGTCCACATTGATCACCTGCACTTCAATAACATCCCCTAATTTAAACATTTCCTGGGGATTGACCATTTTTTTCTGCCAGGTGATCTCGGAAGAATGCAAAAGTCCTTCAATGCCTTTGTCGATCTCAACAAAAACACCATATGGCATGATATTAACGATCTTGCCCTTGATACGGGCTCCCGGAGGGAATTTAGCAACTGATTCATCCCAGGGATTAGATGTAATTTGTTTTAAACCTAAAGAAACCTTGGAATTGGCCTGATCAAAATCCAGGATCAAA
>CAYNGE010000249.1:0-1765 GCA_964396865.1 uncultured Planctomycetales bacterium | reverse complement strand
CAAGATCACCAGAAAGAACACTGCGCATTCGGCCGTAAGGCCCATCCAAATATTATTAGGGAAGAAAAGAAGGACGATCCCTAAAATTAAAATGAGTTCAAACCAATGCGCGATCTCTAAGAGGGCCAGTGTCGGTCCGGAGAATTCTGTGGTGATGCCTTTGACCAACTCCTGGTGCGCGTGATGCGACATGGATAGATCAAAGGGGGACTTGCGCATTTTGATGGGCAGAATAAACAGGAGGCCGATAAAGATCCCCGGCAGCTGTACAATAAGCAGCTTGCCCGAGGACATGATATCAAAGACATTAAAACTGTGTACGGTCATGTACATACCGATGGCGGTTATGATCAGCATGGGTTCATAGGCCATCATCTGGATCAATTCCCGTTCAGCTCCGACGTAGGCATAAGGGGAAGAAGTCCGGTATCCGCCTAAAATAAAAAATACACCGGACAAAGCAAAGGCGAACACCACTAAAAGCAGATCTCCGCCGCAGAAGAACAAAGCGCCGGTCAAAATCAGGAACAACAAATGAAAGATAATAAAAAGATTCTGGGCTTTGCGGACAACCAAATTTTCTTTGGAAAAAAGTTTACCCACATCATAAAACGGCTGCAGGATGGGAGGCCCGATACGGCTTTGCATCCGGGCGGTGATAATACGGTCTAAGCCCGTCAGAAGGCCGCCTGTCAGGGGAGCTAAAACTAAAAATGAAATAAAAGTTAAAGGTATATTCATTTGATAAATAACAGCGTAAACATAACAATTAATAACGCCCAGGATACGCGCAGACCCCAGGGGTATAATTTTTTCTCGGCAAAAAATTCTTCCAACATATAATTTTTCATGGCATAGGGCCTGGCATTACCCAATGAATCTTTAAATGTGCCGGGGGTGTCGGTATTGGCGCCGCCTAAATATGGAGCGACGCGCTTGGTATTACGGTCAAAATTAATAGCCATAAGCGGAAAAAGCACAATAAGCCCAAGCATAATGAGCATAATTGTAATGTTGCCGCTGCTCATGCTGATGGGTTGACCGTAAGGCACGAACAAATACGGTTCAATATAATAGGTAGATATCCATGGGAACAAACCGCATAGGAGGACCGTTAATGTTGCCAAAGCCCCCAAAGAGAAGAATTCTTCACGAGAAACGTTCTTTTCTTCTCCGGTGGGCGGGGTGATAGCCAAAAGCAGTTTCCCCATCCATTTGACCCAGAAAAATAAGTTTGCGGCGCCGCCGAATGCTACTAATACGGCTAAAAGCGGACTGATATCCACCAGCGCTTTTAATACAGCCCATTTACTGATCAGCATTCCAAACGGAGCTAAAAACATTCCAGCCATGCCGATCAGCATGAAGGTCGCCATGGTGGGCATGCTTGTGATCAAACCTTCCATCATTTCAATTTCGCGGCTGTGTTTGCGATGTTCCACGGTACCGACACATAAGAATAGAAGCGCTTTAGCCACCGCGTGGAAGATGATCAATAAAATGCCTGCCCAGACAGCTTGACCGGTGCCGATGCCGGCGCATAAGATCACGAGTCCTAAATTGGCAATGGTTGAATATGCTAAAAGACGTTTGGCATTATTTTCTGTGATGGCGATCAAAGAAGCTATTAAAAATGTTGTAGCGCCGATAAGGGCGATAACTAACCCCATATAAGAACCCTGCAAGATCGAAGCAAAGCGCAAAACAAGATAAACGCCCGCCTTAACCATGGTGCTTGAATGCAATAAAGCCGAGACCGGCGTTG
>CAYNGE010000248.1:0-1803 GCA_964396865.1 uncultured Planctomycetales bacterium | reverse complement strand
CATCTTTATCATCCGTCAGGCGGGAGATGGTCCTCTCCAAAGCGACCTTAGTGGAAGTTAAGTCCCTGATCTGTGATTGCAATTCCAGATTTTCCGCTTTAAGCTTGTCGGCGCGGTCATTGACTTCTTTTTGGTCACTGCGTGAGCGGGCCACCTCAACAGAAAGGGTGTCGGCTAGATCTCCGCCAAATTTAACTTTCTGTGTGAGTTCATCTTTTTCATTAGTGACCTGTTTGACTTGCAGCTCCAGGTCGGATTTCTCTTTTTTTAATTCAACGACCTGCAAAGCGACTTGATCGAGATCGGATTTGGCTTTCTCAAGCGCCAGTTGTAAAGCAGCCTTCTGCTTAAGCACTGACCCCCAATACTGGTCACCTTGGGCTGAAGTCATATCCACCGCAGGCGCTGCAGGGGCCGGCCGTTCTTTATAAACAGTCTTAATGATAGTCGGGCGGTCTTTTAATTTCTGCATCAGATCGTCGCGTTCGCGGGTAATAGTTGTGACCCGATTTTTCCAATCATCCCGATCGGCGTTGGCTTGATCAACCTGTGATTGCAGATCATCCGACTTGCGCTTCAATTCATCGGAAAGGCTTTGGATCTGCGTCTTCTCCTGCTCTGTCTGGGAAATTCTATTATTAAGCTGATCTGCGTCATCCTGCAGTTTTTTGACTTTGGCTAAAAGTTCTGATGCTTTGGCTTGGTCCTCGGAGATTTGAGAACGCAATCCCTGATTTTGCCCCTCCAGCGTTTGCTTTTGCATTAATGTCAAGACCGCAACTGCCGCGCTTACCACCACTAATACCGCCAAAACCCAAATACCCAACCGTACGGCTTTAGACATAACGTCTCCTAAACATTTTTATAATATATACAGAATATAACAAAGACCCTACCTCAATACAAGAAAATTTGTAAAAATTTTATGAGGGAGAAAAATTAATGGTTTACTCGTAGCGGATGCTATCGAGATAAAATACGCACGAGGAAGGATTGTCATCAACATTGGCGATCCAGGCAAAGCCTCCGCTGATATAACTGAGATCTTTATCACGTAGATCAATTTCATATTCTTTCCACTGCTTGGAAAGAATGACCGGTCCGATGGATGCCGTATCCGAATCAGGATATTCCCGGCCGTTGCCTATCCCGCCTATCCTGAACTCCGCGATCTTCTCGCCGCCGGCCTCGCCGCGGGCCCAGAAGACCAGCTTTTTGGCTCCGGTTAAATTATATCCGCCTTTCCGGCCCCCCCAGTTATCCGCGGGATTAAGCCAGTAGACTCCGGCCCACCGCCGGCTTTTTAAAGAACAACCGATGTCATAAACGACTTTAATGCAGCTTTTGCCTTCCCGGCAATTGTCTCTCCACGCGTCATCCATTTTGATGCACTCGCCGGTGGGCATATACCCGGAAGGCACAAAACGGTTAGAAAAACCCTTGTCTTGATAAACAAAAAACGGCTTAAAGGGCTTTGACTGTCCCTCGGCCGGAATGTTACCGCTTTGAGCATGGGCCATGCAGGAAATAAGAATAAAAATAAAGGCGACGGACACTTTTTTCTTAAAAGTGCCCGTCACCTTTATTTCCACTATTTTTTCGTCCTTCACTAGACGTTATCCATTTCGCCTAATTTCTGCTGAGCTCCTTCGGCAGGCTTCCAGAACCAGCCATTCGGGTCCCAACATTGCGCGTAAGAGAACTCATTAATGACCCTCTTATACGCTTTAACGGCCTCTTCTTTTTTGCCGGCATTTTGATAAGCTTCGCCCAAAATAAATAAAGCCGTACCGACATCATTAA
>CAYNGE010000247.1:0-1825 GCA_964396865.1 uncultured Planctomycetales bacterium | reverse complement strand
AGGAATATTTAATTGCCAAGGCACAAGAAATAATCTTTACTCGTACCAACCCTAATAAAGACAAAGTTCGGGCGTTAAAAAGGATCAATCCCCAATTTTCCATAGTTATAGAGAAGGGCGTTAATCCTGATAATCTGACTAAAATGGTTTCGACGGCGGTGATTATTGTAGATTCAGGCCGACAACTTCCTCAACGGCCAATAATGCGGCCATTTGCCGAATCCCCTGAAACGACAGCGACCTTAATACTTCGAGATCTGGCAGATCGTGATTTTGAAGGAGCAAAAGATCCTATTGCTGTAGTAAGAAATGCAGTAGCTCATACCGATGCCGCGATGACGGCCACGGAAATGATCAGGACCCTGGATGATGCTATTCCCGAGGGGATATTTGGCAAACAACCCCTGGATGCGGATTGGGCGAGATATTATGAAGAATTTCATTACCAATATTCTTTTGCCGGGAGTGGCGAAGAAATATTAGGATATTTAAGTAAAATCTGGCTGGGCAGGGGAGTGACTATTCTTACTACACAAAATCAGGTCACTCATTTAGATGCCAAAATTAAGGCGGGAACTAAAGATATAAACGAGGCGCTTTTGTTGACTTATTCCCCAGGAGCATCACATCCAATGAGTCTTATGACACCGGATGACGTAAAAAACAAGATCACGGCGCATTCGGTGATGCATGTTTTAGAAGATAGGGATAATGGCGTTAAATATTTTATTTTTATGGGAGACGCTTCTGGTCCACAAGAAAATGATAGAGGCGGTCAAAGCGATGAAGATAGAAGAGGCCCGGTTCCTGCTCCTTTGGTCCCTCGGCCGACAGGACAGCTTAGGGAGTATGAACACTTGCCACAGCCGGATCTACCATACACCCGTGCTGTTGGTAAACGTTTACAAGATGCCGCGATGGTTACTTCGAGTATTAAAAAAATGACCGAAGATGTTGCATTCGATCGGAGATTTGTTCGTTCGATGCCTTGGGTGGATTTTAGAGATCGATTTATGGATAAATGGGCTTTAGACAAGGATATGCGGCGTAATGTACCGCTTAGAGTTCAACTGGCTGCAGCTGCGCCCTATCATGTCCGACAGAATTTCGGGAGAATGAGTGAGAAATCAATAGAAACCCTTGATGAACTTAATAGTTTCACTGATGTTATGAAAGATGGTATAGCCTGGGTCAATGTGGTCGTGCCCTTGAAGTTATATTCGCAGGAAACCCAACGAGCGATCAAAAAATTACGGGAGGAAAAACCTGTAGCATATGAGGCATTAAGAGGACTTTTTTCACGGCCGGGGTATGACAATTTGAACGGTCTTTATATTGCCCCAGCTATTTCTTCTAATGAAGCTAATTTTCAGAATTTTCTGGAGTGGATCGGCGCTGGATTGCTTAATGATCGGCCAGAGGCGGCCTATAGGATGACGGTCCGTAATGACGAAACGCTTGAGATCTTGCCTGCCGACGCCGCGATGAAAGTGTCAGAAAAGAAGGACTTTAGAAAATTCCGGAGACAAATGCCCCAAGTTCCATCGGAAGTAGCGCATCAAGAGTGGAGTGAATTAGGCGCCGTTACAAAAGCCCCCGGCGGTATCGACTTAAATACGTCTAACGGTATGCAATGGAAGGTCAGCAAAGACGGCCAAGGTGTTGAAATGAACATTGACCCTGCCATGATCGAACGCGTCAGGCGTGAGGGGATCGACAGTCTTTCACCGGTTATTTTTAAAATAACACTGGTTGCAAGCATTTGGCCATTAGCGGGGCTTCAAGCGGCGCCCTTGGTGGGAATGGTGAACGATCCGGATGCCGA
>CAYNGE010000246.1:0-1832 GCA_964396865.1 uncultured Planctomycetales bacterium | reverse complement strand
TATTGGCCGGGGACACGGTCAAAAGCACCTCGGATCTGGGGTTGTCCGTCGTGGCTTTTGGGATCTTATGGAACAAGGGCTATTTTAAACAGAATTTCTGGTATAAGTACGGCCAGGTCCCCGAAGAGCTTTCCTGGGACCCCCATTCTTATCCGGGATTAGTCCCCTTAAAAAACCGGGTGCGTATCAAAACAAAACAAGGTGACCTGATCTTGCGTTTGTGGAAGTACTATGTTTATAGTTATGATAAAAAGCACGTTTGTCCTTTGGTATTGCTTGATTCCAACCTTCCGGATAATAGTGAGCATTTCCGTAAATTAACCGACCAGCTTTACCGCAGTGATGAGGTCTCCTGGCGTATTTTTCAGCGCTCCATCCTTGGGATAGGAGGCATGAAAGCCATTGATGATCTAAAGTTATCCATCGACTGTTACCATTTAAATGAAGGGCATGCGGCATTTGCTTTGGTGGAAAAATACATCCAGCTGGCTGACAAACATCGTATGGAGACAGAGAAGAAAAAATTTGTTTATACCTGTCATACGCCTGTGGCTGCGGGCCACGACCGTTTTAGGATCACCGATCTTCAGGAAATTTTCACGGACGATTACGTGCAGGTGGCCCAGCAATTCGGCAGGGAAAGCACAGATTCAGGGGACATTAATTTGACCCATATTTGCCTGGATAATTGCCGGCACGTTAATGCGGTGGCGCAAAAACACGGCGAGATCATGCGACTGCAATTCCCCGCTTTTGCTAAACGCATCAATGCCATCACCAACGGCGTTCATTCACATACCTGGACCTCGGAAAGTTTCGCGCTTTTGTTTGACAAGTATTCTAAAGTTTTCGGCAATTGGCGCTCGGATCCCCAAAGACTACAAAAAGCCGTTGATCTTATTAAAGACAAGAATTTTCGACGTGATATTTTTGAGGCCCATCAGGTCAATAAACGTCATTTATTAGATATAGTCAAGCATTGGAAATTACAACAAGACGCCTTGACGATTTGCTGGGCACGGCGCATTACCGGTTATAAAAGACCGTCCTTATTGTTCCATCATATGGAACAGGTTTTAGACATTGCCCGTCACATAGGCCCATTGCAGATCATTATCGCCGGTAAATCCCATCCCATGGACATGAATGGCGCCTCCCATATCCAGAATATTATGGAGCACGTTGACCGGTTAAATAAAAATTTTAAATATGTCAAAGTATTGATCTTGGAAAATTATGATACGTATTTCGGTAAACTTTTGACAAGCTCCGTGGATGTCTGGCTTAATAATCCTTTGCCTCCTTTTGAAGCATCCGGCACAAGCGGCATGAAAGCGATCTTAAACGGAGTGGTCCAACTCTCGACTTTAGACGGCTGGGTGGTGGAGGCCGAACATGATGACATCGGTTGGATCTTTGGTTATCGTCATCATGGGCCTGAAATAGGCAGTGAGGGAGATTTGCGCCTGGAAGAAGACTCCAAAGCCTTATATGCCGCGTTAAGGGACGCGGCTGGGTTGTATTACCGTACGAATAAAAACGGTAACGTGGACATTAGCAGCCCCTGGATCGATAAGATGATCCATTGTGTGTGCCGCGCGGGGTTCTTTAATACCCAGCGCATGGTGCAGGAATATAAGGCCAAAATGTGGTCTTAGCACATTGGCCATACTGAAAATGAAACAATATTTAGACTTAGTCCGACATATTTTGGAGCACGGAGAGAAAAAGCAGGACCGTACCGGCACAGGGACGATCTCTGTTTTTGGTTATCAGTGCAAATATGATCTGCGTTGCGGCTTTCCGCTTTTGACGACCAAGAAGGTCTTGTT
>CAYNGE010000245.1:0-1840 GCA_964396865.1 uncultured Planctomycetales bacterium | reverse complement strand
GCAGTTTGGTGTCGCCTTGGGATTGGGGATCTGATCGATGATCGATATTAATTTAATTCCACCGGCTTTGAGAAAAAAGGGCGGGGCGGGCTACTCCTCCACGACGCTTAACATTCCCCGGGAGGTCCTTTGGGGAGTGGGGGGAGGATTGGTCCTGCTGATGCTGGCCGTACATCTTCTGATAGGTGTTACATGGCTGGGAGATATGGCCCGTTTAGCCGGTGACAAGGCCAATTGGCAGAAATTATCGCTTGATAGAAATATCTTGGATGCCGTCAATAATGAGTCTCAGGAATTAAAAAAGAAGATCGCCGTCATTTCTGATATGACGTCCAAGGGCTCCGTGGCATGGTCTCCCAAATTAAATGCCATCAGCGACGCTTTGCCCAGAGGAGTGTGGCTGCGAAGGATGGTTTTGGATAAGACCAGTTTGACCATGGAGGGCAGTGCCGTATCTAAAAATCACAACGAAATTGCCGATGTGGGTAATTTTGTATCTGCTTTAAAGAAAGAGGCGGTTTTCATGAAGGATTTTTCTTCGTTGGAAGTCAATTCTATCCAGCGCGGCAAGAGAAGTTCCATGGAGGTGGCGGATTTTACCATCACAGCTAAATTAAAAACGGCCCAGACCCCTTAAATATGAAAATAGACTTAAATAAGATCCTTGAAGTTTTTAACGGTTTTAATGACCAGGTCCGTTATTCCATATTCGGCGCAGTGGTATTGCTGATCTTGTTCTTGGATGTATTCTTTTTAGTTTTACCGCAATGGATGGGCATCGTCGATGCCAATGCTCAAATAAAAACATTGTCGGCAGAAACCGCGCGGGTTGTCAGCAACAAACAAAGGATCGATCAGTTCAAAAAAGAATTAGATGAGACCCGTGCAAAATGGCAGGCGATGGACGTCAAGGTCCGTCCCCTTCAGGAAGTTCCGGCCATCCTCGGGACCATTTCCGGTATTGCCAATGATTGCGGTGTCAAGATCGACCAGTTAATGCCTCAAAAGCAGGGACAGGAAAGTTTAAAGGTCACGCCGGAAGGCCATTACTATGCTTTACCCATTGTGATCCAGGCGCGTTGCGGTTATCATATGTTTGGCCAGTTTTTAAACAAGCTGGAAAATGGGGACCTGTATTTTACATTGAGCGATATGACCATTCAAAGCGATGAGAAGGACCCTCATACGCAATTATTTTCCCTGACGATCAAAATTATTTTGGTAGACAAGACACACGGCGAGTCTAAAAATTCATGAAACTATTTATTTTTGTGATAATATTAATGGTAACAAATTTAAGTTATGCGCATGGCCAGAGCTTTGTGTATGATAATCACGGCAAGCGGGATCCCTTTGTACCTTTGGTGTCTTCGTCAGGGATGGTAGTTTCTTACGACGCGGATTTGGCCGTAAATGATCTAGTCGTGGAGGGGATCGTGACGGATGCTAAGGGCGACAATGCGGCCATCGTTAACGGCCGTGTCGTTAAGCCCGGCGATCATATCGGTCCTTATGTCGTTGATACCATTGCTCCTGATCATGTAGAATTTTTAAAAGGAACGCAAAAATTTATATTGGGAATAAAAAAAGGGGGTCTGTGATGCGGACACGTCAATTTAGCGCGGTATGTTTGATGGCGATGGCCACAGCCTTTATGTGGTGCGCTTGGGGCTTTGCAGCCAATATTCCTGTCCAGACGCCTGCCGTGGATAATACTGCTTCCGTTCTTAATCAGGCCCAAACGCCCGAAAACGCGGTGGTTAGTTTGGATTTTCAAGATGCCGACATCAGGAATGTTCTCAAAGTGCTGGCCTTTAAAAGCGGGGTGAATATTGTGGCC
>CAYNGE010000244.1:0-1847 GCA_964396865.1 uncultured Planctomycetales bacterium | reverse complement strand
GGAATGGGTAGCCATAGACCATTACAACACAGACAACCCCCATGCCCATGTTGTTATGCGTGGAATTGATCAGAATGGGAAAGATCTGCGGATCAACCAAGAGTATTTCACCAAAGGCTTTAGGCAAAGGTCAATCCAGGAAGCCACCAGAGCGTTGGGGCTGAGGTTTGAACAGGATGTTCTCTTAATTAGGGATCAAGCTGTCAGGGCCATGCATATCACTGAAATTGATAGGGAGATAGCGCGTAAATTAAACAAGGATAATTTTATTAGCCTTAAGCTTCCGCAATCGGATTTTATGTACAAACAAGAATTGCAACTAAAGGACAGATTGAAGTTTTTAGAAGAAATGGGTGTGGCCAAGAGTTTATCAAGTGTTTCATGGCATGTTGACCCAGATTTTATTGATCATTTGAGATTCATCCAAACTCAGCAGGATATAGTAAAGACCAAAAACAGGCATATAAAAGATATGTTAGACCCAAGCTTGCCGGTGGTTGTTAATAAACTGGAAAACACCGGAGCTACGTTAATTGGCATGGTTGTAGGCATGGGATTAAGTGAAAGCCCCGGCGAACCCAGATATATGTTGATTGAGGGCATAGACAACAAGGTACATTACCTATTGACGCCCGAAGGAATTACAAAGAAGCGAGATAGTGGAAATTTAAGCAACGGTGATTTGATCTGCCTGGAACGCAAGGAATTCATCAAAGAAGAGGGCCAGGAACAAAAGAAGATCAGGTATTTATTTGCGGAAAGTTTCAATGATTTTAATAGTTTCATGAATAACGAAAGATTAAGCGGGTTTGATCTGTACATATTAAATAATTTACAGAAAACAGGACGGATACTTCAAGCTGATCAATTTGACGGGAAAGTCAGAAAATCATTTATTGACCTGGCAAAGCAGAGGATTGAAGTATTGCAAAGACAGCACATCCTTTTCGAGGATTTATCTATTAACGAGCAAAAGCTGGGATGGGTTTTAAATAATGACCTAAAGATTTCCAAGGGACTGGGGCTTAGATTAAGACCGGATTGGGGCTCAACAACGGAAGGAGGCTAACATGACGCCACAAGAACAAACGCCAAAGAAAAAAAGAAGGACGGTACATTCCATTAGCTTTAAGGACGATGATTTTAAAATAATCCAATTGGCCGCCCAACAGGAAGGAATAAGCTTTGCTTCATTTTTAAAGTATGCAACTTTGGAGTACATCAAAGAGTCCCTTGAATATCAACGGTTAGTTAAATCAGGGGCAATGAGCCAGGAACAAAAAGAGAAAACAGTCCCGGAAGCAATGGGTGTTTTTGAAGACACGATCAAGAAAACTCTATTGTCAATACATGAAAATATCAAATTTCAATTAAGGGTAATAAGGTGGTATGCCGAGCGTGGTTTATATTATCAGTTTTATTACAGCCAAATGACGGTGCCTGAAGAGCGAGACGAAAGGGCTAGGCTGGCCAAGATTCGTATGGATAGTGTTACTGATGAATTAGTAAAGTTGCTTGATAGTGATGATAAAAAGAAAATTGAACCAAAAAATGATGGATCAGGACAAGAAAATAAACAATAAACTATGAAGAAAGGACGTGCGTATGAACGATGAAATCAAGCAAAAGGCAAAAGATGCGGGTTACCGGCTACTGGATGGCATATTTAAAATAATTGGTATTGTTGGATTTTCTCTATACTTGATGTTCAGGCCCATCTTTAAGGGTATTTTTATTATCTTGATCGGAGGTATTGGCCTTTATATATTTCTGGGGATTATTGGCGTTATTCATTGCCATGTATTTTCTGCGTTAGGCCACGCCTATTTGGGACATTAAATTAAGAG
>CAYNGE010000243.1:0-1880 GCA_964396865.1 uncultured Planctomycetales bacterium | reverse complement strand
CATGCCGATCGTTCAGAAGTTTTTGGAAAATGAAGTCGGCCAGAAAATTGAAGGCGGCATTGATCCCATGGAATGCGTTGCTCTGGGCGCCGCCATTCAGGGGGCCATCATTACGGGGGACGCCAAGGAAGTTTTATTGCTCGACGTGACGCCCTTGTCTTTAGGGATCGAGACCTTGGGTTCGGTATTTTCCAAACTCATTGACCGCAACACCACCATCCCTACCAAGAAAAGCCAGATATTCTCGACCGCGGATGATAATCAAAACGCGGTGACGATCCGGGTTTTGCAAGGGGAGCGCCAGATGGCCAATGACAATACGGAATTAGGCCGTTTTGATTTAGTCGGCATTCCGCCGGCGCCTCGCGGCATTCCTCAAATTGAGGTGACCTTTGACATTGATACCAACGGTATCGTGCATGTGACCGCCAAAGACAAAGCCACGGGCAAAGAACAAAAGATCCAGATCACGGCCAAGACCAAGCTCTCGGACGCTGAAATACAGAAAATGGTCAAGGAAGCGGAAAAATTTGCCGAAGAGGACAAGAAGCGCCGGGACGAGGCCGAGCTTTTAAATCAGGCCAATACCATCGTTTATTCGACGGAGAAATCCTTGAAAGATTTCGGGGACAAGGTTTCCGCGTCTGAAAAAGAGGCGGTTGAAAAAGAATTAACGAGCCTAAAAGACGCCATCAAAGATAAGAACCAGGACAAGATCAAATCCGGCATGGAGAGCTTGCAAAAAGTCAGCCATAAATTAGCGGAAGAAATGTACAAAGCAAGCACGGCCAAGGACCAGGCCGGGGCTAATGCCAATCCACAGCCTGAAGGGCCGAATCCCGCGGAAGGCGACAACGGATCTGCCGAGCCGAAGTCTGACAAAGGCAAGGACGATGTGATCGACGCTGATTTTAAAGCGTCGAGTGATGATAAGTAAAAAAGAAGAGCCGCAGTTGCCTGCGGCTCCCGGTAGCATTTACAGCTTTTCTCTCACTAAGGTAGTTTAAGTATATCAGAAGTATCGTTCTTTTCAAGAGAAATGTGGTCTTAAGAAAGTCCTCTCGTTCATTCTTAAGACCATTAACGCCCCAGGCGGGATTCGAACCCGCATCATTTCCTTAGTGAGGGGAAAGCATTAATCCAATTATGCTACCGGGGCGTTAAATTGATAGATATACTAACATATTTTGATTATTTATCAATATAATTTTATTAAGGTAATTAAGGATAAATTTGTTTTTTGGGCGTTTATGAGGACATTGTGTTTCTTGAGCAGGTAGTAGAAGGCTGATTTGGCATGGTCCACCCTAGAATAGATGGCGGTGGCAAATCAGCCTGGAGACTAGCGAAGCCGCATCGCTGGATGCGGCGAGCGTGCCTGCGAAGGAAATACAATGGCCGAATAATGTGCAAGGCCGAGACAGGACCCGCTGGGAGAATATGAAAAAAGACTATTACGAAATTTTGGGCGTGGCCAGGAGCGCGGATCTAAGCGAGATCAAAAAAGCTTACCGGTCGCTTGCCTTGAAATATCATCCAGACCGAGTGCCGGAGGCCGAAAAGAAAAAGTCCGAAGAAAGATTCAAGGAAATTTCCGAGGCCTACGGGGTGCTTTCCGATCCGAAGAAGAAACAAACGTATGACCAGTTCGGCCATCAGGGCATTGATCAGAATTATACATCGGAAGATATTTTCCGCGGGGCGGATTTCTCCAGCGTTTTTGGCGGGGAGTCGGGCCTAGGGGATATTTTAAGCCGGATGTTTGGTTCTGAATTTGATTTTGGCGGAAGCGGCGGCGGACATAGCGGCAGGCGCTCGCGCGGGCATGATATTCAATATGAAGTTGAATTGAGCCTTGAAGAAGCATACAACGGTGTTAA
>CAYNGE010000242.1:0-1881 GCA_964396865.1 uncultured Planctomycetales bacterium | reverse complement strand
TTTTTGTTTCATTATCGACGGTATCTTTAAGCACTATGGAAAAAGAACTCATGACATCGACCACGGGGCTGTTTAACCTTTTTCAGCAAGTCGGCGGTAATATCGGTTATGCGGTCATGGCGACACTGCTTGAGAGAAACACCCAGATCCACCACACCTATCTGGCAGAACACATCAGTCCATTTGATTTTAGTTTTGTTAATTTCTACCATCAAACTGTAGAGTTTATGTATCGCCAAGGGATGGCCCTGGGAACGGCTAAGGATGCAACGATGGCCATGGTCAATAGGCTTGTGACCCAGCAGGCAGAAATGATGGCCTATAACGACATTTCTTTGTTTTTGATGCTTATGTTTCTTCTCTGTGTTCCCCTGGTATTGATGATCCCTGTCCATAAGGGGCATGTTGATACGATGATAGCTCCCGGCGGCTAAGCAATGTCGGGTTTTTTATCAGCGCTAATTTCCTACCGCAACCTTTAATTCTGGATTAAAATAATTTTATGTTGTTCCTGTCGCTTTTTATCTTAGGGTTTACTTCCCTTGTCACCCAGATCGTCATGACCCGGGAGCTCATTGTCAGTTTCTACGGAAATGAGTTTTTTATTGGCTGGCTATTGTTTGGATGGCTTTTCTGGGTAGGTATCGGCAGCATGATCATAAAATTTTTGGGCAAGCCCATGGGGAGATTGCCGCTTTTGCTTGGTTGTCATTTATTAGTTGTATTATTAATTCCCCTGACAATTTTTTGGACGCGATTAAGTAAAAGCCTTTTTACCAATGCTGCCGGCCAAATTCCGGACGTTATGCCCGCGGTCGTGGTTTCTTTTCTTGCTTTGGCCCCGTTGTGCCTTATTTTCGGGGTACAGTTTATTGCTGCATCTGAATATGGGTACAAGCGTAACGCCGGCCAAGAAGAGACCTCTGGTTTATTAGGGAAGGCTTACTTTTATGAGGCCATGGGTTTTGTTGTCGGCGGGCTGGTATTTAGTTATGTTTTAGTGTTTTTAAACGAATTTCAAACCAGCGCAATTCTTATTCTCTTGAATCTAGTCACAGTGTTTATCTTTTTATATTTTGAAAAAGTGGCGGGGAAAAAGTATTTTTTTATGGCCGCAATGCTAACAGCTTGTTTGGGTCTTATTTGTTTTTTGTTCTCTCAACAGTTGAATATCAGGACTGCGGCCTTACGGTTCCCTCATCAGAAATTGCTGGAAACAAAGAATTCGATCTACGGCAACCTTGCCCTGACCCGCACGGGGGACCAGCTTAATTTTTATGAAAGCGGATTGTCTGTCGGTACGGACAAGGACCAGGCTTTTAATGAGCTTCTTGTCCATTTTCCAATGCTTTCCGATATGGACCCTCAAAAAGTGCTTTTGATCGGGTCGGGCTTCAGCGGCGCTCTGCATGAGATCTTAAAGTATGGTCCCAAGCAGATTTTTTACGCGGAACTGGACCCCTCCATCATTGATATTGCCCGTACGCACATTCCTGCGCTAAACAAAATTCTAAATGGAGGACGGATACGTCTAATCCAAGGAGATCCTCGAAGCTTCCTTAGAAGACTTCCGCCGGATTTTGATGTGATCATCATCAATCTGCCTAATCCTTCCACGGCCCTGATCAACCGTTATTTTACGGATGATTTTTTCAATGAGGCGCGCAGACATTTAAAATCCAATGGTGTGATAGCAACGCATTTGGTGTTTGCGGCGGACTTTATATCCGGACCTTTGGGGGATTTGGGGGCTTGCCTTTATAAAACAATACAGCGCAATTTCCTCTCGGTTATTATCTTGCCGGAAGATGTTCTTTTTATTCTTGCCTCGCAAAAGCCTTTGCCAAATGATCCCCTAGAGCTTATCCGCAGGCTCCGGGC
>CAYNGE010000241.1:0-1901 GCA_964396865.1 uncultured Planctomycetales bacterium | reverse complement strand
CCTTGTTCCTGCGTCCTGTCAGTACATACACACGGTCCCAATGGTTGGCGCCTGTTCGGGCATTATCTTTCGCCCCTTGCACCCGCGCCAAAGTCACAAATAACTTTGTATCTTTCATCGCCGCGGCTTCATCTCTGATGCCTTTGGCAATATGGCTGATAATTTCGTGATAGAGGACCTCTAATTGCTTGGATCCGTTTAATTCGAAGAAGAATGGATGGATGTAAACAGTTCCGGTTGCAATATCACAGGCCGCAACCTGTCCTTCGGTAAGATTTGTATCGGTGGTGATCTCAAGGGTCAATGCCGGTGGGGCACGAGGAGCGATGCCGGTCAATTGAACCAGGTTCTTGACTAAGGTCTCGCCTTGAACATCCAAATACCCGCCCTTTACAACCTGTAATTCATAACTATGGTCTTTTAACGCTGCCTTGACGACCGCGTGCTGCGTTGGGCCTACCCAATTTGCCGGGACAGGGAGCGGATAAGGATTATTTCTTGAATTCTTAGTAAAAAACGGCTTCTCCGCTATCTCCATAATCTTATGTATCAAATTCAACATTCCAATTATGCTATTACGCGCTTTGGGATAATTCTTTAGCGCGTCTTTTGCAATATATGATCCCCAGCTATATGGAATGGCCATCAGGCCTTTCCAGAAGACAACCACGACATTGTCCCCGTTAAACATAAACGGACCCCAAATAAATGCAAACGGGAACAAGTGGAAAAAGATCTGTGTAACAACTCCGACCGGATGATACGGAGAAAGCAATAGAACAGCCAAAAGGAACGAGCCCCAACGAATGGACGGGTGGAAGATATCACAAATTTGATCAGGAGATTTATCATCGAGAGGACTGGCTTTTGCGAAGGACGCTTTCACCCAAACCGTACGCTTTTCACCGCGGGTAAACAACCCCGCGATAGAACTCTTAAGGTATTTTTCAACCTTATAGCTATGCAACGGGATAAACGGTAAGAACACAAATATGAGAAGCGGCATAACCAGGAAGAATTTCAATGTCCCTTTAATTTTACCATGTTCTCTGACAAACGGCATCGAACCGCCGGTGGTGATGGCTTGGGCCATTAAATTAGAGAATAAAACCCACAAGACCGGCAAGGCCAACAACGGATACGGTGATAAGGAGAGGAAAAAGGCAAAGATAAACATGACCAGATTATAGTAGGGAACCAAGGTCTTGTTCGGATAGAACATCCAAGATAAGAGAAGAGTTAGCTTCTGAGTGTAATGCAGCCGGGTCGAAGCCAGAGCATTAAGTCCTTCTTCTGTAAAGATCATTTTCATAACCAATCCAGGGAAACGATGGACGAATGCCGGCATAAATGCATAAACCTTTTCGCGGGATCTGCCGACCTTGGTTCTATGGCTGTAATGAGATTCAAAACCAGCCCGCATAATACGATTACCGGTATAGGTATCCTCAATAGATGTGAACAGTGAGGCGGCCCGTCTCAGCGCTTTTAATCGCATAAACCCGGGACCATAGTTGCTATGCGTACCGGCAATATCCATGCCAGGGATAGTACTGGTATTCCATCCATTTTCTGCAATGGTTTGGGCGCGATTTACCGGTGTAATACATTCATCGGAAACCTCCAGACGAACCAAAAGATTCCCCAAATTCTTATCCATTTCGAAGTCTTGCATATCAAAAGGCAAAAGGAACGCATTGCCCGGGAACATCAGATGTTCCGCGTCAAATAAAAATAACGGGCTTTCCTCATCTAAATACGCGGTATGAGAAACAATAAAGCCCACATTACGCATCTTCCCGATCAATGTGCCTGGCTCATGGTAACTAACAATCGTACGCGTAGGAAAATGTTTGGAATCAAACCCCGGTTTCAGTTCACTGGCCCAAGGCTTATCTTTA
>CAYNGE010000240.1:0-1916 GCA_964396865.1 uncultured Planctomycetales bacterium | reverse complement strand
CATGTCATTGGAACCGTAGTAAGGCCGCGGTCAAATTAGGGGTCAACCGGACAACCTTGTACAATAAAATGAAAAAATACGATATTCCGTTTAAAAATTAATATGCCTTTTGACATAATTAAAAACAACACAAAATTAGAACAGATCCTGCTTAGCTTTATTGATATTCTACGCATCAATATCTTAATAGTGGATACTCATGGAAACTCTATTTTAGCGCCTAAAACCGACAATTACGGGTGGTATTGGGCCAGTCAATTTGGATTTCTGCAGCATTTGGGAACACCGCAATTATTGTCCAATTTCCAAAAAGAAGGCCATTATTTAAAGTCCATAGATGCTTTTGGATTTCAAAGTTTCGCCATACCTATCGTCAATAAAGAAAATAATGACATTGCCGGTTATTTAATGGTGGGACCTGTTATCCTTAATAAAAGACTTGAGCAGGATGCTTATAAGGCCATTGCCGGGAAATCAGGAACAAATATCAATGATCTTTCTAAATCCTTAAATGAAATTCGTGTAGTTACTTTCAACAGTCTTAAATCCATCCTTGACCTTTTATTTGAGTTATCCCAATACGCCTTTAGAATTAATGGCATAAATTATGAAGAGAAAGCCATCCACAAGGCTACAGTCAATTTCCCCTAAATTCCAGAGGATATGTTATAATAAGCCGGTTTTAAGAGCCAAACCTAAGGATGCCTATGCAAGTCGTTGAATATCGTCATTTCATCCGTCATCCGGTGTGTTTTCCCCTCTCCTATAAAGTTATTGAAAAAAGCGGAAATAAAGATCAGGAAAATATCCGTTCAGAGACGGCCAATGTCAGTTTAGGCGGATTGTTGTTTCCTGCCAAGTATCCGGTCGATCCTAAATCCAAGATCGCCATCAAAATGCCTTTTGAGGACAAGGTCTTTAATGTCCGGGCGCAGGTCATCCGCTGTATTCTCAATTCAGAGACAAAACTTTATGATGTCGCCGTGAACTTTTTAAAGACCCATGAGGCTTTCAAAGCTAAAATGGTCGAACAGATCTATTTGATCGCAAGCTACCGGGACATGCTCAGGATACAATCAGGCAAGGAAATCTCTCTGGAAGAGGCCTCCCGCAGATGGATCAAACGGTATTCGGCAAGGTTCAAAAGGCTTTACTGGTGATCTTTGTTTGTAAAATGCTCTTTTGATAGTCACTGTAACAGTTGTTACAATAAGTAAGGAGGGAGCCAATGAAAGACACAGCTCTGAAGGTTGCAGGGATAATTTTTTTATTGGTAGCCATCATGCATCTTTTAAGGGTCATTCTAAATACCGAGATCATCATAGCGGGTTTCATCGTGCCTGTTTGGGCTAGTATATTTGGTTTTATAATTCCGCTATTGCTCGCGCTATGGATGTTTAAATCCCTTAAAGCAAAATGACCCGGGCAGCCACTTTCGTCTTAGTTTCTGTTTTTTTTGTTTTTGTTTCAAGGAAATCCCTATTCCGCTTTCATTCGCACGGCTTCTTCCGTTTTTTTGCCTGGGAGTTCATCCTAGCCCTTGTCTTACTCAATTTTTTTCACTGGTTTAGGGACCCGTTTTCTTTTGGACAGATCATTTCCTGGTTCCTGCTTTTAATATCCCTCTTTTTAGCGATTTATGGATCGCTCCTGCTTCGGGTTGTCGGCAAACCGGATCAAAATCGATCCGACGAGGGATTGTATTCATTTGAAAAAACAACCACCCTGGTTTCTGTGGGGATCTACAAATATATACGTCACCCGCTTTATTCATCACTTTTATTTCTTAGTTGGGGAGCTTTCCTTAAGAGCCCCTCATGGCTTGGGCTTCTTTTGGCTTTTTTGGCTTCAATCTTTTTGTTTTTTGCGGCAAAAAATGACGAATCCGAGTGTCTGGAGTATTTTGGCAAGACGTA
>CAYNGE010000239.1:0-1934 GCA_964396865.1 uncultured Planctomycetales bacterium | reverse complement strand
CCCCGCAATACCGGCATTCATGTGCACGACTGTACCGCCGGCAAAGTCCAATGCTCCCCAACTATGTCCGGCCAAACCGTCAGATGCCCAGACCATGTGAGCAATGGGGCAATAAGCGAACGTCAACCATAATATGGTAAACCAAACCCATGCCGAGAATTTAACCCGTTCGGCGAAAGAACCGACAACTAACGCCGGCGTGATGACCGCAAACATACATTGGAAGATCATGTATGCTTGATGCGGGATAGTCGCCGCATAATCCGCATTAGCCGTATTGATATCTACCCCTTTTAACATAAACCAATCCAGGCCGCCGATATAGGGTTCTAAAAAACCATGCCCTTTACCAAAGGCCAAACTATACCCATAAACGACCCATAATACGCTCACAATAGCCAGACACATAAAACATTGCATCAAAATACTTAACACATTTTTACGCCTGACCATGCCTCCGTAAAAGAGGGCCAGTCCAGGTGCCGTCATACACAACACAAGGGCTGACGAGGCCAGGACCCATGCCGTGTCTCCGGAATTGATCGGATTTACTGGTGCTGTTCCCATTACACGTCCCTCCTTGCCCCCCGCCGTTGGCGGGGTGGTTGCCTTTTAACTGGTTATATAATAAAAAATCCGGTTTCGCCCCGCCGTCTACGGCAGGATAAAACCGGACTTCAATTCTTTGCCCGTACAACTGTCCAAAACATCTTTGCTTCGGACTTTCTTAAACTACAATGTTAGTATAGCTGATAAAAGACTTCTGTCAATTAAAAATTAACAGCCAACAATTTTAATAGCTCTTAAGGATCTTTTCAGCCTTCAGCCAATCCTCTTCGGCGCTTCCGGGACCGCCATTGCGCTTAAGAAAAAGTTCGTAAGCTTTCTCTTGGATCTTCTCAAGAGAAACCGTCTTGGACTGAGGTTTTGGCGCGGCCGGAATTTCTATTCCTCTTTTAAATACGTTGGAACTGCCCGCTGTCCTTTTGGTTGTGTTTGCTTGTAACATAGACCCCTCTCCTTCATTAGTATGTCCTGTAATGAGTAGTGGAAATATACACCTGCCTGCCGGATTTTGTCAATAAAAAAATTTTACCTGCCTGCGGACGTACGCAGCTCTGCCATTAAGATAATAGACTCGGCGACGTCTTTCATGGAGCGGCAGGCATCCATGCTTTTTTTATGGATCAGGCGATGCGCAGCGTCTTCGGAAAGATTGTTCATTTTCATCACAATGCCTTTGGCCCGCTCAATGAGCTTACGGGTTTCCAGGGCCTCTTTTGCTTTTGAGGTCTCTTCCATCAACTTGGTATTCTCCACGGCCACGGCGGCTTGGTTGGCCACCATTTGCAGGACATTGATCTCTTCTTGCGTAAAATGATGCGGCTCTTTGGTATACACATTAATGACCCCGATGGCCGCGGTCTTTACGATCATAGGCACGACCAGCATGGAAGTCAGCCCTTCCTTGACAGCCAGATCGCGGTAAACATATTTTTCATCCTCGCGCACGTCATAGACAAAAGCCGGCTTTTTGGATTTGATCACGCTGCCGCTTAAGCTGCTGTCTACCTTAATATTGGGCTTCTGTTTATACTCTTGGCTTAAAGATTGGGTGGCCTTAATGGAAAGTTCCATGCCCTTGTCATCCAAAAGCATAATAGAACAAATTTTGGAATTAAGCATCTCCGCGGTGACAACCACGATCAGATCAAGGATCTCATCTAAATAATGCTCGCTCGTTATTGAATGGCTGACCTTGATCAAAGAATCGAATTGAAGCGCTTTTTTCTTTGTTTCTTCAAAAAGCCTGGCATGCTCAATGATGCCGCCGACCTGTTTGGCGATCATTTCGATCAAATTCATGAAAACCTTGGAATAATCCTGTTGGGCTTTATGCTGCACATTCACGACCCCGATGGCCTTGCCCTTAT
>CAYNGE010000238.1:0-1987 GCA_964396865.1 uncultured Planctomycetales bacterium | reverse complement strand
CATACGGTTCGAGGGGTGGGCTATGAGCTGATTCCGCTTCCGCGTGATCGCCGCCGCAATAATGGTGATAACCTTCAGCGACCTTGTGACCCGCCTTAACAAGCACGGCACCGACCATAGGATTAGGAGATGTCCTTCCCCAACCCTGCAGGGCCAATTCCCAGGCACGGTTCATGTAAATAAAATCGTTATCCATCTTTAGCCCTGCGAAGCTGTTCAACTATGTCCATCGGCACGGTTTGCTTGCCGATATGAGTATAAGGTTTGTCTTTGCCGTGGTCATCTGACCCGCCTGTGACAATAAGACCGTGTTTTTTAGCAATGCGCTCATAAAATCCGGTAACTGACTGCGCACAGTTCGGATAATACACTTCAAGGCCCTTTAAACCGGCCTTAACAAAGCCGGGGATCAATTCGTCTTTTTTAGTCAGCATGGGATGCGCCATGACCGCCACCCCGCCGCAGGACCGGATCAAATCAATGGCTTCAAAAGGTGTCTGCTTGTATTTAGGGGCATACCCCGGGCATCCGGGGCTTAAGTATTTTTCAAAGGCGCCGTTGATGCTTGTAACCCACCCCTTTTGCTGGAGTAATACCGCAAGGTGCGAACGGCCGACCGCGCGGGAGCGTGTCAACGCGCACACTTCTTCAAATTCGATATTGTCAACTCCCACCGCTTTTAGATTGGCAAGCATCTTTTTCATACGCTCCATACGCGCGTCTAAAAGAATATCGATCTTCTCTAACAGAGGGCCTTTTTGATAATCGATAAAATAGCCCAGAATATGGATATCGCAGGCCTCAAACTCCGAGGACAATTCAATTCCCGGGACAACTTCAAGGGCAAGGCCGCGGGCCGCCTCTATGGCGGGTTTAACCCCTTCAACAATATCATGGTCGGTGATGGCAATGCCGGAAAGGCCCGCCTTAAGCGCATTGTCAACAACTTCTTGCGGGGACGACGAGCTGTCGGAAAAATAAGTATGGACGTGTAAGTCCGCGTTGGGAGCCATCATCAATTTTGCGGCTCAACGATCTCTTTTTTGTGGATCTTATCAAGGATGCCGTTGACAAATTTGCTGGATTCCAGATCGCCGTATTTTTTTGCCAATTCCACCGCCTCATTAATGGCCACTTTCGGAGGAATATCCGAGGTGTATTTTAATTCGTACAACCCTATACGCATGATATTTCGGTCGATGATGGCCATGCGTCTGATCTGCCAATTGGTGGCATAATCGGAAATTTTTTGATCGATTTCCCCCATATGCCCGCTGACACCCAGGGCTAAAAGATTGGCATAGGTGATGATCTCATGGTCCCGGGTCTCTTCCGCATTCCAGTAGGATTCGATCACCGCTTCCATAGGACGCTTAATGATATCGCACTGGTATAAGATCTTTAAGGCGTGTTCACGTGCAAGTGTGCGGCGTCTCATATTTTTTTAAAAAGAGCGATCATGGCCAAAGCGGCGTAAGCGCAATCGCGGCCTTTGTTATAGCCGCCTTTGTCCCGGGCGCGGGCGCGGGCCTGGGCCGCTGTATCCGTTGTCAAGACCCCCATGATCACGGGCTTGCCTGTCAAGAGTGAAGCCTCCATGATGCCGCGGCTGCATTCATTGGCCACCACTTCAAAATGATAGGTTTCTCCCCGGATGACCGCGCCTAAACAAATGACGGCATTAATATTTTTTCTTTTGGCAAGCCTCAGGGCTGTCACCGGGATTTCCAAAGAACCGGGCACCCAGACGGTGGTGATCTGTTTGTTCCCCAGACCCGCCTTTCGTAATTCCATCAAGCAGGCATTCAGCAGTTTCTTTGTAATAAAATCATTAAAGCCCGAGGCCACAATGCCGATATGGATTTTCATGGCTTATAGGATGTGCCCTAATTTATCTTTTTTGGTTTTTAAATAATTCTCATTCTTGGAATTATGCGGAATTTTAATAGGTATCCGCTCAACGACACGCAGGCCATAACCTTCCAAT
>CAYNGE010000237.1:0-1994 GCA_964396865.1 uncultured Planctomycetales bacterium | reverse complement strand
CGGTTCCTCGTGTTTGACTACTTGATAGAGCATGTCGGGATTTTTCTCCAAAAGCCCACGCATGCTGCGGCTGATCATGTCTTCCACGAGCCCCGCATCCTGGATCAGCAGGTGTTTTAATTCTGTTATTTTTTCTCTTAGCATATAACTCCCTCCATTAACCAAATCTTCCGGTGATATAATCTTCTGTGATCTTGCTCGACGGATTCGTAAAGAAATCCGTAGTTTTAGTAAATTCAATGATCTGCCCATGCATCAAAAACGCGGTCTTGTCCGAAACCCTGCCTGCCTGCTGCATATTATGTGTTACGACCACAATGGTGTATTCCTCTTTTAATGTGACCATCAACTCCTCAATGCGCGCGGTGGCGATAGGGTCCAGGGCCGAGCATGGCTCATCCATTAAAATAATTTCCGGGTCCACCGCAAGCGCCCGGGCAATGCACAGCCGCTGCTGCTGGCCGCCAGAAAGCGACATGGCGCTTTTACCCAGATGGTCCTTAACCTCATCCCATAAAGCCGCGCGCTTAAGACTCTTTTCAACAGCTTCATGAATAATATGGCGGTCTTTTAACCCCAAAATTCTAAGTCCATAAGCCACATTATCAAAAATGGATTTTGGAAAAGGAGTGGATTTCTGAAACACCATACCCACCTTCCGCCTTAAGCTTACCACATCCGTATTGCTATCATAGATATTGACCCCGTCGACTAAAACTTCGCCTTCCAGGCGGGTTGCGGGTATCAAATCATTCATACGGTTAAAAACACGGATCAGCGTCGATTTGCCGCAGCCGGAAGGGCCGATCATGGCCACTATCTGATGGGGCTCAATGGTGATGGTAATATTTTTCAGCGCTTGGTGGTCGCCGTAATAAAAATTCAGATCTTTGACTTGAATACTGCCCTTGAGGTCCATAAAGTCTATTTCCCTGATGCCCAGCGGTTGCGGCGCATCACATAAAACTGGGCCCAACCGTTGATGATCAAAACCATTAAAATAAGCACGATCGCCCCGGCCCAGGCCTGACGGTGCCAGTCATTATAAGGGGCTATGGCATAAGTAAAAACCTGCAGCGGTAAGGCCGCGATCGGCTGGGTCAATGAACTCTGCCAGTAATGATTCCCAAACGCCGTAAAAAGAAGCGGGGCTGTTTCTCCGGCTACCCTTGCTAATGCCACCATGATCCCTGTGGTGATACCGGCCAAAGCCGAGGGTATTATGATATCTACCGTAACCCGCCATTTTGGAACTCCCAAAGCCAAACCCGCCTCCCTTAACTGGAAAGGGACCATACGCACAAACTGCTCGCTGGTACGCGTGATCATGGGGATCATCATGATCCCTAAGGCAAAACCACCTGAAAGAGCTGAAAAACTTTTCATTGGCAGTACGCAGACAATATACGCGAATATCCCATAAACAATCGAAGGAATACCGTTCATCACATCCGCCATAAAACGGACCGCTCTTGCAAAATTCTGATCGGCGTATTCGCTTAAATAGACCCCGGCTCCCAACCCTATCGGCACCCCGACACAGACCGCTAAACCTAACAAAGTAAAGGTCCCCACAATCGCATTGGCCATGCCTCCGCCCTTTTCACCAACGGGTTTTGGTAAATGCGTCAAAAAGCCCAGATTTAGGGAAGCAATCCCCTGAACAAACAAATGAGTCAGTATTGTAAAAAGTATAAAAAGTATAAAAAAAGCGCATAAGGACAAAACATAGGCCATGGCACGGTCCCACATGGCGCGCCGATAACGCGTCCGCTCAAAAGCTGTACGGATGATTTCTTTCATTTGATCACTTCCGCGGGCCCTTTAGTGACAGACCATATCAAAATCCGGGCCAATATATTAACAACAATGGAAACCAAAAACAACACCAAACCTATTTCAATTAAAGATGACAAATACATGTTGGAAGCTGCTTCCGCAAATTCATTGGCAAGGACGCTGGCTAATGTATACCCGGGAGAAAATAAGGACGC
>CAYNGE010000236.1:0-2016 GCA_964396865.1 uncultured Planctomycetales bacterium | reverse complement strand
CTTTATATTTAACTTTTTCCTGACGGCCGTTGACCTTGACCTGGCCCGCCTCGACCATTTTTTTAATGAACATGCGCGAAGGCGCCTGGGGCACGGCATTGGCCAGGTAAACATCCAGACGCAAGTCCCTGTATTCTTGAGGCACCGTATATGTTTGTTTCATCGTTTTTTAAATACCTTCATTAATATCAAGCCCGCGGCAAAAACACCCAAAGCGACAAATTGGGTAAGGCTTAACACCAGCCATAGAATATCATGGTCCGCGCGAAAAAATTCGACGACAAAACGCTCAATGGCCGCCAGCCACAGATAAAAAACAAAAATAAAACCGGCTAAATGCGGTTTTTTCTGGGCCGCTTTAAGGACCAAGAAAATGATAAAAAGTCCGGCCATTTCAAACAACTGGGTCGGATACAGGCGAGCGCCATGCGTTGGAAAATAAATCCCCCAGGAAACGGGCTTACCATAACAGCAGCCGTTTAAAAAACAGCCGATGCGGCCGATAGACTGGCCCAAAGCGGCATAGGGCGCCGCCAAATCCAGCAGAGGCCTTAAAGATAATTTTTTGCTTCGGGCAAACCACACTCCGGCTAAAACCCCTCCTAAAAATCCGCCTTGCCAGGCCAAGCCCCCTTTTTGCAGCATGGGGATCTCAATGAGATTATGCATGTAATAGGGCCATGCTATATAAATATAAAAAATCCTCGCCCCTATGATCCCCCAAAGCATGCACCAAAACACCAGATCATACGCAGTCTCCCGGGAGATGTTGTAATGTGCGGCATCAAGGCTTAATAAATAGGTAGATACCAACACGGCCAGAGCCAGCATAACGCCGTAGCTGTAAATGGTGATGGGACCTATGGTAAAAAGTATGGGGTGCATAGATCGAAAAATAGGGACGTCCCTATTTCGCAGGGATACATTTTAACAGAATGATCGCGGCTCCGATAGTGATAGCGCTATCGGCCACATTAAACACCGGCCAGATACGAAAATCAATAAAGTCTATAACGTGCCCTAAAAAGATACGGTCGATCAAATTCCCAATGGCCCCTCCAAGGATCAAAGAAAAAGCAACGATGTAGGTGCGGCTGGGTTGGGGGCTATGACGATAGTAATAGACATTATAGATCAAAAGGCCGCTTAGGATCGCGGGGATAAGGATAAACACCATCCCGCAGTCCTTAAAAAAACCGAAGGCAATGCCGGTATTATGGACCAGAGTGAAATGAAAAACGTTACGGATGACGGGGATGGACTCGTTTAAATCCAAAAACCCGGAAAAAAAATTCTTCGTCAGGCGGTCTAAAAGAACGACCCCTGATACTCCTGATAAAAAAATGATAATATCCCATTGGGAACGCCGGTCATCTCGCATGGGGGCAATTTAGCGTTTTTTAAATTCCAGCGTTTCCTGACATTTCAAGCAGGTCCTCGCATGAGGGATCGCTTTCAAACGGCTCGCCGGAATTGGTTTTTTGCAGGTAAGACACAGGCCGTAATTACCGTCTTCAATACGGTCTAAAGCTTCGTTGACCTGATAAAGCAGTTCGCGATCATTGGAGGCCAGCCCTAAAGTAAACTCGCGGTCATACATGTCCGTCGCCACATCAGCCATATGCAAAGCATGGCCGGAAACATCCCCTCCCCTGTCATTACCGCTGCCGGTATTCTCATCGGCCAAATTATGGATGTCCCCCGTGATCTGTTCTTTGATCCTCAAAAGAAACTTTCTATACGGTTCGAATCTCGGATCTATTTTTTTCTTCTTCTTTGTGGCCATTCCATTCTCCTAAAAACTTTGTTCAACAATTTGCGCGCAACGCGCGCATAATGCCGGATGGGGAACAGAGCGTCCTACATCCGTACGCCAATTCCAACAGCGGGCGCATTTAATACCATCTGCCGGATATATCTCAATGCCTTGAGGCCCTTCCTTAAATTCCACTTGAGATACAATGCAAAACGATGCAAAATCATTAAAAGATCTAAAATATTTTAAACTGCTCTGAT
>CAYNGE010000235.1:0-2034 GCA_964396865.1 uncultured Planctomycetales bacterium | reverse complement strand
CATCCTTGCCACATGGTACAAGAAGAAGATCAAAGACAGCATCTTAAATAAGGTCTATTCCAATCAAAACAAGATTGGCGGGGTGAATGTCTCAGCAGGGGACAAGGATAAGATTTATCAGGAGTATTTAAGAGCGTTTAAGAAGGGGGTTTATAACTACATTAAAGAAGAACCGGACCCTATGACCAATGAAGTTATCCCTAGGAAGTATTTTTCGGGAGGGGTTGTAGGTCTAATAGACCCGGCTTTGATCGTTGTTGATCGCCAAACTGCGGACCCGGCACTCATTGCAGAACTATCCCAAAAGCCGCCATCTCTGATGGATGTTGATGGCGATACAGCCATGATCACTCCCAAGCAGCCAGCGGATGAGGTGATGAATGCGGTTATTGATCTTAACAAAAGTAATATTTTTTGGGAATACTCCAAGGAGATCCCAGAAGCGCTTGTAGATAAAAGAGAAATGTTTTTTAATAGAGGAAGAGATAAATACGAGTTCGTAGAAAATTTATATAGTACGAGTGGTTTCGTTTTTAAAATTCGTCATATCCAAACCCAAAAAGAATTTGCGTTAAAAATCTTCAATCCGGCTTCAAAAAAGGGTCGTGATATTTCAGATACAGATATGTTTGAGTTTTTTGATCGTTATCAGCAAGATAAATCTATTCAGGATTTATTCGCACGACCTGTAGCGGCAAGCCTAGGTGATTTTATAGCTATGACTACTAATAACCATATTTTAATGACCGAATTTATTCAAGGCAGCAAATTTCTTGATATCAAGGATAAAGGCGAGAAATTAAGAGTTCTTTTAAGGCTTATTAAAGAGTTAGCTGATGTTCATCGTAAAGGGATATTTAACGGAGATTTGAATAGTACGAATGTGATCGTACAGTCAGGCCAGCCTAAATTGATCGATTGGGATTCTGTGAGGGTTCTTAATAAGGTTGACGATATTAGAAAACTTAAATTAGGAATAAAATATAAAGATATTTATTCAACGGGGCTGCTTTTGTGCGACATATTTGCTCCAGATGTAAACAATACAAGCAATGATTTTTTACAAAAGCATACATTTGATAAAGATGTTGATATCAATGACAGGTCTAATACCCCCGTCGGGGGATTAGAAAAAGCCCCCCCGGAGATCAGAAGGATAATTCGAAAAGCCATTTTAGCGGACAGTCACGTGAATTATGAATCATTGGACGAGCTGCTTAAGGATCTGGAGAAGGCCTTACTAGAGCTGCCAAGCGATTGGAAGATAGAGTTGGGACTGACGGATCGGGTGAATGTGGATGAGGCGATGAACAGCAAAAATCAGCTTAAACCAGTCACAGAAAAAGAAAGAGTGGAATTAGTAAGACAAATTGTTCACAAAGCAAGGGTAGCTTTAATGCAGTATGGCTCAGTTGCCAAAGTACAATTAGTAGGGCTTTCCAGCTTATCTATTAAAAACAAATTAAAACCAGCATTCATGTTTGTGTTAGGACAGTCTTTGTCAGGAGGACCTGGATTTAAGGATACTTTTTTAAGTCATAAAGATTTTTTAAAAGACACTGTATTTGCCAGGAAAGACGATCTCTGTTCTGATTGGACGCATGCGCAGCTCCTTTTTGATGCCGGACGTGGTGCTTTACCGCGAGTTTTCATTACGCCTCCGTATGTTAATAATCCAAAACAAGAAATTACTGATGCCGTTGCAAAATTTAAAGGTCTTAATAAGAATGAATTGCCCATTGACCGTTCTAATAAAAGTCTAGATTACGAAATTGGCGTTCGTGATGAATTGATTTACACGGCACGAATTATATATAAAGCGTTGTTATCTGAATATGGGAAAGGAGCAGATAAAGTCCTAGTCATCACAGAATGGACTTATTTCCCTGGAGTTGCCAGTAAATTTTTAAAGGATTTGGCCGGACAAAGGGCTTCTTTTGATGAGGCAATGATAACATCGCTCCCGGCCTCATTAATTTTACGTAATTTAAAGGGAGGGGCGCCTATTGAGTTACAGTCAGTAAAAACTATTGG
>CAYNGE010000234.1:219-2037 GCA_964396865.1 uncultured Planctomycetales bacterium | reverse complement strand
TCAAAAGACAAAAAACATACGGAACATAGCAGATCTTGGAAATGAATTTAAATACACCATCTTTATAATCACGGGCCAAATCCCCTATCAAAGCCATCACATAAAAGACTATTTGTAAATACAAAAACACATTAAAGACTGGTTTTAAACGAAGCATATAATTGATCATCAATAACGCTATCAGGAAAAACGGTATGATGACCCTTAAAAATTTATGAGAAAATAATTGCCAGGCAATGGGGCTTTTGAAGGGATTAAACAGGCCCGGGAAGATGGCAAAAATTTGATAATTGCCATAAAGGGTCCTGGTTTTTCGCCGGTACTCTTCTTGCGGATTATTGGCCACCTGGTCGTAGGCAAAAGCGGCGCTGTTGAAAAGGACCCGGTAACCCTGTTGGATCACTTTAAAAGGAATGTACATATCATCCAAAACAATATTCGCGGGTCCCGGCACGAATAATTCTTTTCGAATAGCATAAATGGCTCCGGTCGCTCCCATGATGGAGTGAACGCGGCTTTCCTGCCGACGGATGAATTTTTCATATTTCCAATAAAGATCCACTCCTCTGGCAGTTCCTCCCTCTTTGGGGGCAAATATTAATTCTCCGCTCACAGCACCGATCTTAGGATCAGAAAAATCAGCTGCCATTCTTTTGACAGCATTTTTCTCAAAGATCTGTCTGGCGTCCGTAAAAACAATGACCTCATTTTTGGCTTTCAAGGCTAATTCGTTAATAGTGGCCATTTTCCCCTGTCTGCGGGGATTTACATGGAGTTTTATTCTGGGGTCTGAAAATTGCCGGAGGATGTCCTCCGTTCGGTCAGTGGAACCATCCAAACCAATGAGAATTTCCATCTTCTCGACAGGGTATTCCAGCTCAAGCAAATTCTTGATTTTGGCGGCGATCACGTCCTCTTCGTTATATAAGGAAAGTACAATGGAAATGGCGGGTGTAATGTCGGCTTTGTAAACAGGATCATGTTTAAAGCGCGCTAATAAAAAGATCAAGAGCGGATAACCAAAATAGCAATAGATAACAAGCGATAGCAGGACCCAAAAGAGAATGATCATTTCAGTAGGCGGATCAGTAAACCGCGGATCCAGTTATACCCTGATTCACGGAATACGGTTTTTAATACCTTTTTTAAAAAATCACCGATTTTTTCTATCCACGGGACGCCCCCTTTTAAAGCGACTTCATAGCGTTTCAATGACCAGTTTGCTTTAACGGCCACACGGCCCAGGCAGGGAGATTTTAAATGCACAGGCTTTTCAGAGACAAAAACAGGACTGCTAAACCCCAGTTGATAGGCTGTTTCTATAATTTTGTCATTACAGAATCCCCTTGGGATCGAAAGCGTATAAATGGTAAACCCTAAGTTGTTTTCCAGGTACTTTTTGGAAGCCCGGAGCTCTTCTTCTATTTGGGAATCAAGAAGATTGGTGAGGATCTCATGGCTTAGGCCATGAGAGCCGATGACCATACCGGCTTGGGCTAATTTTTTAAGCTCATCCCATCCCATATAACCGTTTTTCCCTATCCTTTTAACAATAATAAAAAAATACGCCTTCCACCCCAATTCTTTTAAGACCGGAAAGGCCAATTGAAAATTATTCATTTCACCGTCGTCGAATGTCAGAATGACTTTTTTCCCCGGACTTTGCGCGTTTATGTCTTCAAGGAGTTGGGGCTTACATCCCTGGGCCTTTAACCATTGCATTTGGGCCTTGAAATTATCCAGAGTGACATCGTATAATTCGGCCCCGATCTCCCGGCTGAAGATGCCGCCCGCCCGGAAGCGAGTGAAAGCATCGGC
>CAYNGE010000234.1:0-209 GCA_964396865.1 uncultured Planctomycetales bacterium | reverse complement strand
AGACGGCATCGATGGGGATGTGATGCCATGGTACATAAAAACCAGAGGTGCGGGGATATTATCCATTGGATATGTCCTCCCATGAAATAGGATTACCGGTGACATTCAGATAACTGGCCCCTGTCAGCCCTTCAAAACCCGGAGGGTAGCTGCCGGTTTTTGTCATATCGGCATAGTTGAATATTTTGGTGGACCAGACTTCACCGAAC
>CAYNGE010000233.1:0-2041 GCA_964396865.1 uncultured Planctomycetales bacterium | reverse complement strand
CTCGAACCAGCCACCCTCTGATTAAGAGTCAGATGCTCTACCGGATGAGCTAATGGCCCCCGGATCAATGATCAAAACGAAAATCTTTTATAACAGACTTTCTTAACACTGTCCAGAATTTTAAAAAAAGAAGGAGATTATAATGCAGATTTGAAAATATATCCCGTATTTTGCCCGTTTTTTTGATATTGTACGGGAGTCTCTCTTTTTATGATCTGCACAACATGATCATCCGGATAATAAAAAAGACGAACTCTGTCGCCTGATTTAAACTCTCCCCTGTCTCCTAAATAAATGAACCTTTTGGTCCTTTTATCCTGCTCGTCATAAATTTCGATGGTATTACGGCTTCTTCCCTGTATGGTGCCGATCACGCTGTCAACGCCATTAGGATGATAGCAACCGTTTCCTCTTGTAAAAAAACCTGCCTGCGCGTCAGAGAGGAGAAATAATAAAAACATTAAGGTCAGGATCCTTTTAAACATCATCATATAATTATAGGGACACAATACTTAATCTGCCAGAGTTAAATATTGTGTCACTATAATATTAAGAAATCCTCAAGATCTGCTCATTTGCTTTCCACAACATTCCTGCGGAGTGCTTGAATGCGCGCCACAAGACTTACAACTATAGGCATCACTTTTCTTTCTAGTCGATCGAGATCTGTTTTTCATATCAATCACCTCCCATATTTTAGCGGTTAACGTTTTCTATAATAAATAATTCCTTAAAATTGGAAATGGGTTAGTTCTCCTTTTAATTAGCTTTTTTCTACTTCTAAGAAAAAGGATTGCTTCGCTTCGCTCGCAATGACGTTCGCTCGCAATGACAAAAGATATCCTAGGTGTTATAATAAAAATCTTATGAACACCATTGAGTTGACATTGTTGATCGGATTGGGCTCCGTCTTGGCGGGATTGATCGGCTCGCTGACCGGTTTAGGCGGCGGGGTCGTGATCGTTCCATTGCTGAGTCTTGTTTTGGGCGTGGATATCCGCTACGCTATCGGCGCATCCCTCATATCTGTGATCGCCACCTCTTCCAGCGCCGCTTCCACTTATATTAAAGAAGGCTATTCCAACCTGCGTGTTGGTATGTTCCTTGAAATTGCCACAACCATAGGAGCGTTGTCCGGAGCTTTTTTGGCCCTGCTGCTTGCTCCGCGCTTCATTGCCGTGATCTTTGGTCTAGCCCTTCTGCCTTCAGCCTATAGCTCCTGGCGGGACCCTAAAGACTCCACTGAACCCAAAGCGGACCGTTTAGCGCAAACATTTCATATGGATTCGAACTATCCGACAGCCGACGGATTGCGCCCTTACCATGTGCAAAACATCCCCGGCGGGTTCTTGTTGATGCTGCTGGCAGGTGCTCTCTCCGGTTTATTGGGGATAGGTGCCGGCGTACTTAAAGTCATTGCCATGGATAAAGTCATGAAGATACCTTTTAAAGTCTCAACAACAACCAGTAATTTTATGATCGGCGTTACCGCGGCTGCCAGTGCCGGCATTTATTTACACCGCGGCTATATCGATCCCGGATTGGCCATGCCCGTTGTATTGGGTGTTTTATTAGGGGCCACCGCGGGCACTCATTTGCTTATGAGATCCAAAACCAAACCGCTGAAAATCCTGTTTGGTATAGTTATTTTAATTTTGGCCGTAGAAATGATCTTTAACGGGATCAGAGGTAAATTTTAATGAGATCTTCTGACACATCTCAATTAACTCAAAAAATGGAAACCTGGCTAGGCAACATCCTTAGGATCGGCGTGATCGTCTCTGCTGTTGTGGTCTTATCGGGAGGAATATTATATTTATACCGCTATGGCCTTACTTGGGCCCACTATAGCGCTTTTAAAGGAGAGCCGGAACAATTAAAAAACATTTACAAGATCCTGTTATCTGCCTTGTCTTTTCATAGCCGCGGGATCATCCAGTTGGGCCTGTTGTGCCTCATCGCCACGCCTATTATGAGGGTCATTTTTTCGCTGGGTATTTATGCCAAGCAAAAAGACACTCTCTATGTGATCATTACTTCA
>CAYNGE010000232.1:0-2042 GCA_964396865.1 uncultured Planctomycetales bacterium | reverse complement strand
CCCCCTGCATGGCAAAACGGCTGGTCTCAACCGGTATGATGATCTCGTCACTGGCACGGATGGCATTAACGGTCAAAAACCCCAGGCTTGGCGGACAGTCGATCAGGATATAATCATAAAGATCTTTGATCTCATTGATGATCTCTGTCAATTTTAATTCACGGCCGATCTCATCGGCCAATTCCTGCTCAAGAGTGCCGACTAAAACATTGGACGGCACGATATCAAAGGACCGGCCCGCTTTTTTGATGATGTCTTTGATCTTTAATTTATGCGGGGTCAGCCTGGAGATACAGTTATAAAGGCTGTTTTGATCATCCACATTAAGCCCCAGGGTCGCGTGCGCCTGAGGGTCCAGATCGATCAGCAATATTTTTTGGGCGTAAAACGCCAAGGTCGAGGCCAAATTGATGGCCGTCGTGGTTTTACCGCATCCGCCCTTTTGGTTTGCTATCGAAATAATTTTCATAAAAACACGTCTCCTTAGTTGGAAAAACTGACCTCATCGATCAACAGCGTTCCTTTGCGAAAATCCACGTTCCATGCCTCCAAAACAAATGACACATCTGTCACGGTCGTCCAGTCCGTTAAATTCAATTTTTCAAAAGGAATGCTCGTATTTTGCCACTTTTCACCCACATTCTGGACATAATAAACGGCTTTCTCATTTTTCTGGTTGCCGACGATGACCTTTACAATCCCCGGATAAGCGCCGTCAAGGCCCCGTAAACTGATATTAAGCGCCTTGTATTTGGAAACATCCTTGTTGGGGATCGTCAGTGAGAAAGTTTTTGTCGACGGATACGGGTCATTGAGATCATAACTCACGCGGATGGGGTTATTATTAAGCGCGTAAAAAACCTGGGACTTCAAATCCGCCCGGCGGGCCAAAAATGCCGTAAACCCGTACACCGTTGAGATCGTGATCGTCGCCGTAATGACCACGTTAATGATCAGCCACGAACGGTTGACACTCTTGGGTTTACGTTTTTTTCCTGAAACGCTTTCACGCTTGCCTAAATAAACCTTGGCAAGATGATCATATATTTCATCACGGGTCATGCGGACGCTTTTTCTAACAAAGGCTTCTAAGCACTTTAATGTTAATAATTTAGAATCTATTTAATATCATAACAAAGAAAATACAAATGCAAATGATAATGTAAAATATTTTTAAGACATAAAAAAACCCCCGTTGAAAAATCCAACGGGGGTTTGTGAAACTTGCAGCAGACCTTCCCAATATTAGAACTTCACTCCAACACTGGCAAGGACCTGGCTGGCTGTCGTACGTTGGTTGTCATCAAAGACATTACCAGGGACAAACCAACCAATGCTCAGACCGAAATTGACATCTTCGGTATAAGCATAGCCGACGTTGATATCATACTCATTACCCAACCCACTCTTGTCTCTGTAATTTGTTACAGGAGATAGAGTTGGGCCTGAATCCACAACGCTGTTCGGTTGATACAGCACCAGAGGATTCTGGGCGCCAAACTTGCTCGCAGCCCACAAACTGCTCCATTTGACGGCAGTTGTCACATCTTGCAGAGGGCTGGCTGAAGCTCCCGCGGCAATGATGCTCATGTTAGTCAGAGGAAACAAGGCATTGTAGATTTCGCCCTGGTTCTGTCCTTCGAACATGGGGTTCCAAGCAGTGTAGGTTTTGGCAGATTTGACAGCATCCGAATCGGAGTTTTGGTTACTGTTTTTATCGCCGGAAACATACGTGTAAGAAGCCATCACGGCCGGTTTGTATTTCTCTAACACCGGCAATTGATAGCTGGCCATCAATTGAGCGGCCATGGCCGAAACAGTCTCGGATTCGTTAGCGCCACTAGCAACAACCACAGGCTGATTACCAAGCTGCCAGGCTACTTCGCCCTGAACATTCAATCCCTTAATAGGATTGGTGCTCGCGCGCAAACCAGGCACATACAGCGTTTGGTTTTTATCACTAATTGGAGATCCGCTAAAGTTGTCGGCATTAATATCTTTGCCGTTAGCCATACCGAACATGTAGGCTTCCAAAACTGTGT
>CAYNGE010000231.1:0-2060 GCA_964396865.1 uncultured Planctomycetales bacterium | reverse complement strand
GCATGCCGACACAGGCGCCTACGCAGTCAATTTTTTCATCTTTGGAAAAAACTGCGATCTTAGTACGCTCGCCGGGATCACGGGCGATGGCTTTAATTTCAATGATGCCTTCGTAAATTTCAGGCACTTCCAGCTCAAAAAGGCGTTTAACAAAATTGGGATGAGCGCGTGAAAGGATGACTTGGGGGCCGCGATTTTCCCGACGGACTTCCAGCACATAGGCGCGGATTCGTTCGCCCTGACGGAAATCTTCCTTATTGCTCTGTTCGCTCTTGGGTATCAGCGCTTCGGATTTTCCCAGATCCACAATGATGTTGCCGCGCTCAAAACGATAAACACTGCCGCTGATGATCTGTCCGATGCGGGCATTGTATTCACTAAAGACCACATCCTTTTCTGCTTCACGGATCTTTTGAATGACCACCTGTTTTGCGGTCTGGGCTGCAATACGGCCGAATTCGCTGGAATGGATCTCTTCACCGCCGGCCCAAGCCTTGATCTTGCCGGTTTTACGGTCCAAAGTCACTTTAACGTCTTCTTCCTTATCAACGGTCCATATTTTTTTTGCGGCCGAAGCTACCGCGGCTTCAACGGCCGCGATCAATGTTTCTTTATCAATGCCCTTGTCCCGTTCTAACTGTTCTAAGATCGTCATTAATTCACTATCCATACCAACCCTTTCTATTGATGGGGCGTCTCTATACCCGGCGAAGACACTTCCAGGGAAAAAGTCCCTGGAGTTAATACACTTTCCTGCACGATGGCGGCAACTATGGCTTTGTTTAATCGAGCGCACTCTCCAATCGTAATACCACCGGAAGGTTTGTCCGCAGTAATTTGGATCTGAAAATCATTGCTGCGTCCACCGATCTTTAATTCCATTAAATCTATGCCTTGTGCCCCGCAAATCTTCTTGGCCAGCAATTCAAGTTTTTGTTTGACGTCTTCAAGGATCACGACTGCCATAATTTTAAGATCTCTTCTTTGACGTTATCTTTGTTGACGGTCATGACCTGACCGCTGCGACGGACCTTAATTTCCACCTGATCATTCGCCAGCAGACGCTTGGAGGTAATGATACGCAAAGGGATGCCGATCAGGTCCGCGTCGTTGAATTTACGCCCGGCACTTTCATCACGGTCGTCTAATAGCACATCTAATCCTGCGCTTTGAAGTTCTTGATAATATTTTTCAGCCAAGCGCATGGACTCTTCATCAGAAATTTGTACGGGTAAAATTTCCACATCAAAAGGAGCTACTTCTTTGGGCCATATAATACCGCCGTTATCATTGTTGACTTCGATGATAGCGGCGATCAAACGGCTGACACCGATACCGTAACAGCCCATGATGATCGGTTTACGCCGCCCGTCTTTATCCAGGTACAATGCGCCCAGACTTTCTGAATATTTAGTGCCTAATTGAAAAATGTGGCCCAGTTCAATGGCTATTTTACGTTCCCAATGATCGCCTTGCGGGGCTTTCCCTTCTTCCTCCTTGATGATCTGGCCGTTTTGTTTATTGATCCAAACCCCGTCTTCACCAATGGGGGCAGAGACCAGGAATTCATGCGAAACGCTGCCCCCCATGGCCCCG
Organism: uncultured Planctomycetales bacterium; assembly: GCA_964396865.1. Lineage (GTDB taxonomy): Bacteria > Omnitrophota > Gorgyraeia > Zapsychrales > Fredricksoniimonadaceae > JABDGZ01. The sequence goes on along the minus strand of CAYNGE010000231.1, from coordinate 464 downwards.
CTATCGGCGCTGACGACCATCGCATCCAGACCGCAGCGTTTAAAGATCCTGGTATAGGCGGAAAGCTGCAGATCATAATTCTTTTTCAAACCGTCCATATCACGGTCGAAGCTATACGCATCTTTCATGATAAATTCACAGGCGCGCACGATACCAAAACGCGTGCGGATCTCATCGCGGAACTTGGTCTGTATCTGATATAAGACAACCGGAAGCTGACGATAACTTTTTATGAATTGTCTGGCCAGATCCGTGATGACCTCCTCATGTGTCGGCCCCAGACACATGCGCTGGCCTTTTTTGTTGTCAAAAGTGATCATGACTTCTTTAAGCGTCACATCGCGGCCGGTTTTTTCCCAAATTTCAATCGGATGCAGGGCCGGCATCAGTAATTCATGGCAACCGATAGCATTCATTTCCTGACGGATAATGCCCTCGACTTTTCCCAATACCTTAAACCCCAG
>CAYNGE010000230.1:0-2062 GCA_964396865.1 uncultured Planctomycetales bacterium | reverse complement strand
TTGGTAACGAAAGCCCCGCCCGGGCTGATGGCCCAAGCGGCTGGGTCCTGTAAGGAGATTTTTCTATGGTTCTTTTTATTGTTCTGGGAGCGGTCATATTAATAACTTTTTGCGTGATGGGCTTTTTATTGGTCACAATGGATAAAGAAGGGGGGAAAGGCAAAGAAGAAAAAACTGTTGCTTGGGACGAATTATCGTCGCATATCCCAAAAACCGCTGATGGGTCTGAAATTATCCCGGCGTTTGTGCCGCAGAAGGAGGATCAGTCGGTTGAAACCCGGCAAATGATAGAACGTTTGACCAAAGAAAATGAATCGCTTAAAAGTCAGAAGGCCTTTTTTCTCCAAGCCCAAGAGAAATTAATTGAGTTACAGGCAGATACCGATCGTTTACGTGCCCAAAATGCCGACCTGCAAACTCAACTGGATTCAGGCCTAACCAAATCGCGTCTTTTAGAAGAGGAGATCGCCCAGGCCCGTGCCGCGGTGTCCCAATTAAATCTTGAGAAAGAATCCTGGAACTTAAGCTTGAAGAAGGCAGAGGATCCTTTAGAAAAGACTGATGAGAAATTACCCGAGCCCGATACTCAATTGGCCGAAAAAGTGGAATCATTGCAATATGAATTAGTCAAAGCAAGGGCGCAATCAACGGGTTTGGAGCGCATCGGTTCCAATTATAAAAGCCAGATGGAAGATCTCCTTAAAAAGATCAATGAAGCGCAATCGGCCAATGACCAGTTATCCCAGGCTAAAAATCGTCTGGAAGGAATACTCCAGGAACTCAAATCACAAAATGATGAATTGGTCAAAAAAGACCAACTGGCCCAATTTGAATTAGAAAAGAACCGCTCGCAGTTGTTAAATCTTGAGCGTGAATACGAGGACTTTAAAGCGCGCACGCAACAAAAAACTTGAAAAGAAAGGGTCTCATGCGATTTTTATTGATCATAGTGGTTGTTGGGATATGTTCTTCCTGTTGTGTGATAAATACCGGTGAAGAGATCGTGAAATCCGTTTGGGGATCATCAACCAGAGTTTTAGAAAAAGAACGGGATAACGCCATTACCAAGATATATAACGAGCCTTATGCGGAGTGCATGCATAATTCCATAATCGTTGCCGGCAAGAAAAAATGGGTCATCTTTAAAAAAGATGAAGCCAAAGGTTACATGGTGGTCATGGGGATCAAGGACGCTGTCAATACCACCGAGGTCGGTATATTTTTTGTCAAACTGTCAGACACTCAAACACGTATTGAGCTTTCCTCTTTGAGTACCTTTGCTAAACGTCAGGCAGCGAAAGATTTGTTCCATGGACTGGACATCGCTTTTGGTTTTCTGCCGCCTGATCTTCCGGAACCTAAAGAGACGCCAAAGAATGACACGGATCAAACAAAATCCCAAAAATCATGATTGAAAACGAATTTCTTTTTTTAGGCTTATTAGCGGAAGGGCCAAAACACGGCTATGAGATCAAGCTTCAGCTGGAAGAAGACCTTTTTCCTAATATAGGTTTGCAAATTAAATCTATTTATTATCCTCTTGCGAAAATGGAAAGTACCGGATTGATCGAAAAAGAAATAGGGCGCAAGGAGGGCCGTTTCCCGGAAAAATACGTTTACCGAATCACTCCCAAAGGCAGAAAGAAATTTGATACGCTCATGGAGCAAAGCCTTTTATCCCCGGAACGTCCTTTTTTTCAAATTGATCTGGCGTATTACTTTTTACCTTTAGTAGGCAAAGACATGGCCAAACGCCGGCTTAAGGCCAGGTTTGTTTTTTTAAAAAAGATCCGTAAAGAATTAGCTGTTTTGCAGTCCTCGGCAAAAAACAGGACTTTAGGCCTTATTCTGCAGCATGATCTGGACTTGGTGGACGCGGAAATCAATTCCACCCAAAAAATTTTCAGTCAGTTATAAAAGAGAGGGGACACATTAAAGTGTCCCCTTTTTATCCCCTTTTTAGACAGGGACACTTTAATGTGTCCCCTTTCCCTTTTTATATTGACATATTGCCTTCTTGTATTAAAATCTCTCTATTAAAATTTTAATAATAAGGGAGAGG
>CAYNGE010000229.1:0-2082 GCA_964396865.1 uncultured Planctomycetales bacterium | reverse complement strand
CGGTAGTCAAGGTGTTTTTATGAAAGTCCATTAAACCCCTGCTGCCCTGATGCCTCGCGTCTTTGGCGGGGCAAGGATTAGGGCCAGACGCAGGGGTTTTTTACCATGACGCAAAAACAAAAAAAGGGATTTACGATGGTAGAGCTGTTGGTAACGGTCTATATCCTTTTGATCGGTATTTGCGGTATTCTCTCTTTGCTGGTCAATTCCATGGTGTTTTCGGAATCTGCCTGGGACATAACAACAGCCACCACGCATGCGCAATATATCCTGGAGGAAATGCAAAGTATAAGTACTTTAGACGATATCAAAGGCACTCATTGGGACCAATGGGCCCAAACACAACATTTAAACACACTTCCCGGAGAAACATTTAATATCACATATCCTGTCGGCTCCGATGACCCATTGAACATTCAGGTGGTAGACCAATGGCAGAGGAAGGGCAGGGTCAATAGCGTAACATTAAGGACAATGTTGACCAAATGAACAAAAAACAATATGCCTATACGCTCGTTGAAGTCCTGATGACCTGCGTTATTTTTACATTAATTTTAGAGTCCATCTACACCACCCTTACGGTAAGCCAAAGGGCCTGGAAGTATTATTCAGAAGATGTCCTTTTAAAACAGAACGTACGCGGGGCCATAATCGGCATGTCTAACGAACTGCGCGAAGCTGAAAATATTTTTATCATCAAAAATGAAAACAGCAACAGCCTTACGTTGAATTTTGTAAGACCGTTGTCGGTCGGGCCTGTGGCCTATAATTGGAGCGATACGGGAGACAACGCCTATAAAATTATCAGGACCAATTATAGCCATTCAAGGATCTTAGCCAGTAATATTACTTATCTTTCGTTGACTCAACCGGCGGACAATGTCATTACTATCGAGGTTGCGGCCGGAACAAATAAAAAATATGATTTGCGGGAAGAAATAGCTTTGAGGGGAAAAACCGGCCTGATTGCGCCATAAATTAAAAATGGAAAAAATAAACAAAAACGGATCGCTGGTCCTGGCCCTGACCATCTTATATATGCTGACGACCATATCGCTGGGCTTTGTGCTTTTTACCTTCAGTGAGACGGGTAATGCCCAGCGTTATTATCATGCCACATCCGCTTTTTGGCTCGCCGAGGCCGGGGTCAACATGTTTATGAAAAATACGAGCCTGCTTAACAGCAGTTACTTCCAAACGATCCCTTATGGCGATGGCAGCATTTATTTGACCAGGGATGATTCCAAACCCATGGTCCGCTACATTCTGTCCACCGGCACCGTAAAGGGGATACAAAGGACGGTGCGTATCGGTTATTCGGCCAACGTGCCGGTAGCTTACCAAAATGCGCTGTCTTGCGGCGGCAACATCACCATTTCAGGCAAAAGCGTCTCTTTTATCGTCAACGATCAAACGGGCATATCCGGCCAAGTCACGAATAAGGCCAAGTTTGGTTTCCATCTTTTTGAGGACCTTAAAACAGACCAGGACGCCTCCCTGACTACATTGACTTATCCCGCCATAGACCCTAATGAGCCGCAGGACTCGGTTGAAAATTTTATCGAAAATAATAAAGCATTAATTGCCAAATATAACAGTGATCAGGTCCTCTTTGTCAATAGCGATGCGTATACATTGCCTACCGATGGTTCTTTGTCCGGCAAAGCCATAGTTTATGTGCAGGGAGATACATTGGCAGTGCCTAATGTTATCATCCCCTCCAACAATGTCGTTCTTCCCAATCAAAATTTGACCGTCATAACCACGGGGACCGTCACGTTTAATCAAGGCGGTCTGCAGGCGCCTAATTCGCAGTTGAATATTATTGCCTGGCAAGGGTATAATGAAACAGTGTCAGCTCCCAGCAGTCATCAGGGGATCATCTATACGCATGGCACGGCAACGTTTGATCAAATCAATGCTTCTTCGATCAATAACGGCAGCGTCATTGCCGAGGAAACGCTCGCGGGTATGAAACGACTGGTGCCACGCCAAAACGACGTTTTTGTCGAATTGGAACAGTCGCTTTCGGCGCCGATCGGACCGATACCCGGAACGGTGTCTCACTCGGTTGACGGCACG
>CAYNGE010000228.1:0-2083 GCA_964396865.1 uncultured Planctomycetales bacterium | reverse complement strand
GATAACATGATTTCGGATGAAGATGTTGGTGGTTTTCGTACGGGGATGGTTATAGGTGACACAATTAAATTGATTGTTAATGAAAAGGATTTAAAGAAGGCAAAAGAAGCTATAAAAATATCAGAAGATTTCCCTGAAAGAAAAAAATAAATGACAAAACACGAAACCAAGAATAATCCTGAATTAAAGCAGGGATTAAAGCCTAATGTGAATAACGAGTTAAAATCCCTCCCCCTGCCTGAGGTGGAGAAGAAATTAGGGTCTTCGCCAAACGGCCTCTCTCAAGCAGAGGCTGAGAAACGACTGACCCAATATGGTCCTAACGAGATTGAAGAAAAGAAAATCAATCCATTCCTGAAATTCCTTACTTATTTTTGGGGCCCCATCCCGTGGATGATTGAAGTGGCGGTGATTCTGTCAGGAGTGGTTGGGCACTGGCCGGATTTTTTTATCATCCTTCTTTTGCTTGTTGCCAATGCCGTGGTCGGATTTTGGGAAGAACGTGAAGCAGGCAACGCCATCGCTGCCCTGAAGTCTAAATTGGCGATCAATGCCCGGGTGAAACGTGATGGGAAGTTGATCACCTTGGCGGCGCGAGAATTGGTGCCTGGCGATGTCATCCATGTACGCTTAGGAGATATTGTACCAGCAGATGCGCGTTTGCTGGCGGGCGACCCGGTAGAGGTGGATCAGTCCGCGCTGACGGGAGAGTCTCTACCCGCCGAGCGAAAATCCACAGAGGCGGTATTTTCTGGTTCAATCGTTCGTCAGGGTGAAATTGACGCACTGGTCTATGGTACGGGTGCGAACACCTACTTCGGCAAGACGGCGCAATTGGTGCAGGAGGCACATACCGTCAGCCATTTTCAACGTGCAGTACTAAAAATTGGCAATTATCTGATCATTCTTGCAGTGGCTCTGGTGGCGGTGATTATTATTGTTGCGATCTTTCGTGGCGATCCGATTCTTACTACGTTACAGTTTGCTTTGGTCCTGACTGTGGCTGCTATTCCTGTGGCGATGCCAACGGTGCTATCAGTAACAATGGCGGTTGGCGCGCGTCTGCTCGCCAAAAAGCAAGCGATTGTAAGCCGTCTGGTGGCCATCGAAGAATTGGCAGGCATGGATATGCTTTGCGCGGATAAGACGGGTACATTGACCCAGAATAAGCTGACGTTGGGTGAACCGTTTAGCGTGAATAATGTCCAAAATTCGCAACTTATCCTTTCTGCCGCGTTGGCATCGCGCGCAGATAATAACGATACTATTGATTTAGCAGTTTTGAGTGGCCTGAAAAACAAACAGGAGTTGCAAGGTTATCAGGTTCTCCATTTTCAACCATTCGACCCAGTGCATAAACGTACCGAGGCTTCTGTCAAAGCCGCAGATGGAAAGATATTTAAAGTGACTAAGGGCGCACCGCAGGTGATTTTGGAATTATCAGCAAATGCAGGCCAAGTTAAGCCATCCGTCGATAAAGCAGTCAACGAGTTTGCGGCCCGCGGGTTTCGTTCGTTGGGTGTGGCGCGAGCCGAGGCAGATGGCCGATGGCAGTTTCTTGGCGTCTTACCCTTGTTTGATCCGCCACGAGAAGATGCCAAGGCAACCATTGCGACTGCCGGTCAGATGGGTGTCAAGATCAAGATGGTGACAGGCGACGCTTTGGCCATTGCCCTGGAAACTGCCAAGAAATTAGGAATGGGTTCAAACATTCTCGATGCCAGCGGTTTGGGTGACGTAAAGAAACAAGAGACTGGAGCAATGGCCTTGTCCATCGAGAATGCCGACGGTTTTGCCCAGGTGTTTCCTGAACATAAATTTCACATTGTAGATGTCCTGCAAAAACGCGGCCACATCGTAGGCATGACGGGTGATGGAGTGAACGATGCTCCCGCGCTCAAAAAAGCTGACTGCGGTATCGCTGTTTCTGGCGCGACTGATGCGGCGCGCGCGGCGGCGGCCATTGTGTTATTGACACCCGGCCTTTCGGTCATTATTGATGCAATCAAGGAGAGCCGGAAGATTTTTCAACGAATGAACAGCTACGCGATCTACCGCATCGCTGAGACGCTGCGCGTACTGT
>CAYNGE010000227.1:0-2086 GCA_964396865.1 uncultured Planctomycetales bacterium | reverse complement strand
TGATATAATTATCAAAAAAATAGACTTCCGCGACATTGGGAATGGCAAACAAAGCCGCAGCCATAGGATTGTGCTTGCATTGGTCCACATTTTTATATGTCACCTTACCTCGGGTTTTAACCGGTATATTTAAAATAAATTTGAGCGCGTTAGGATTAGGCGTGCTCTGGATCATGCTTTTAATTTCCATATAATACTTTCTCTTTATATGACCTCGCCGTTTGGTTGCTAACGGTTTGGCGGGGTTCTAGAGCCTAATCCGTCCCCCCGCAAACTTGCTTAACCCAAACGGCAAGGAGTTTATATACTTCATCTTTTGACGTATATAGAATAACACGAAGTAGAAATTTTGACAAGAATAAAGGCGTCCGTCACCTTTATCTGGTAGATGAGATTAAGAATATCCCTATCTGTGCAAATAGGTTAGGGAAAAGATACACCCTGCGGTTGTAACCCAAAAACGCTCTTTGTTCGATGGTGATCTTCTTCTTGCGGCAATACTCAATAAAATCCAAAATGCTCAAAAAATGAAGGTTAGGGGTTTCATACCATTGATACGGCAGGGCGGCATTGACCGGCGTCTTGCCGCCAAATAATATCTGCAGCCGGGAACGGTAATACACAAAATTAGGGAACCCTACAACCACCTTCTTTGCGACCCGCAAAGAATCCTGCAGGACCCGGTCCAACTGACGGATCTGCTGCAAGCTTTCATTTAAGATCACATAATCAAACGACCGGTCCCGATAATCGGCCAAACCATTCTCTACGTCTCCGTGAAGGATATTCAAACCTTTGGCAACGCATTTATAGATCTCATCTTCACTGATCTCGATCCCATGGCCGCGCACGCCCTTTTCCTTAATGAGCAAATAAAGCAGTTCTCCGTCTCCGCAGCCTAGGTCGAGGACCGAGGCGCCCTGCCTGACCCAATCCAGGATTATGCGGTGATCGGGGCGGACATCATCATTTGCTGTGGCCATCTTTAACCTCGCTATCATGAAAAACTTTCTTTAAAAAATGCTCGATTAAGTGTGACTCTTCCTTGATCTCCAGCAAAAAAGCGTCATGCCCGTACGTGGAATCTATTTCGCAATAGCTGGTTTGCAGCCCCGCGATTTTGCAGGCCTTGACGATCTCCTGCGATTGATATGACGGATACAGCCAATCCGATTTAAAAGCGATGACCAAAACCTTCGCGTCAATGTGTTGAAAGGCTTCATGTACCGATTTGCCGGCAAAACCGTCAAAATGATCTATCGCCTTGGTGATAAAGAGATACGTATTGGCATCGAACCGTTTAACGAAATTATCTCCGCGGTATCGCAGATACCCTTCGACTTCAAAATCCGCGGTAAACTTCTCACCTCGGGAAGGGCCTTTCTTTTGCCGTCCAAACTTCTCTGTCATCGAAACATCGCTCATGTAAGTGATATGACCGATCATCCGCGCGACAGCAAGCCCTTTGTCGGGCGGTTTGCCGTCATAATAATTCCCGAAATTCCAATTCGGGTCCGCCATGATCGCCAGGCGCCCGGCTTCATTAAACGCGATTTGCTGCGGTGAATGCTTGGCCGTCGTCGCGATCGGAATAGCGCTTCGAATGCTCTTTGGATAGTTGACCAGCCAGGATAAAACCTGCATCCCACCCATGGATCCGCCCACCACTGTAAGCAATTGCTTAATGCCTAAATGATCGATCAGCCGTTTTTGACAGTTGACCATATCCAAAATTGTAATTAACGGAAAATCCAAAGCATACGGCTTCCCCGACTTGGGATTTATGCTTAATGGTCCGGTTGAACCCTTACACCCTCCCAACACATTAGAGCAAATCACAAAATACTTGTTCGTATCAAAGGCCTTCCCCGGACCGATCATGGAATCCCACCAGCCTGCATCCTTTTCTCCTTCATGGGTACCCGCGGCATGCGCGTCCCCCGAAAGAGCATGAAGAACAAGGACCGCATTGGTCCGGTTAGGATTTAAGGCCCCGTAGGTTTCGTAGGCAATGGTGACGGGCCCAAATTTTTCGCCATTCTCAAGCTTGAGCTCATCAAACGTAAAATACTGGGTTTGAACAATA
>CAYNGE010000226.1:0-2105 GCA_964396865.1 uncultured Planctomycetales bacterium | reverse complement strand
TATATTCACACCCAACTGCTTCCTCTTCCTTTGCTTATTTTTTTTGGCATTCACATCATCAAAGCCGTGCGCAATCAATTTAAAAAATGGAATATTTTTAAAAATGAACATGTCCAGGACATTTACGCTTATGCTCTTGTGCTCATCGTTACCGTCATTTTAATCTGGTTGTATTTCCGCTAACCATGAATAATATCTTTAAAAAAATATTAGCCGGTCTTTTTCTCATCTTGATCATCGGATCAGCCGTCTATGTGGTCATTTACCGGGAAAAAATGGTACGCCTGGAAGAAAATCCCGCCAACTTCCATGAAGCCCTGTATTATGACAAACTTCTTGGGAACATTGTCCAGTGCCGCCTGTGCCCAAATCTATGTATCCTTTCCCCCGGCGAATACGGGACCTGCAGGGCGCGCAAAAACATCAACGGCAAACTTTATTCCATGGTTTATGGCAAGATCGCAGCCGCTCACCTTGACCCCATTGAGAAAAAACCTTTCTTTCATGTGCTGCCCGGCTCGGCCGCATATTCTATCGCGACGACCGGCTGCAACATTCAATGCCTTTTTTGCCAAAACTGGGAGATCTCGCAGGTATTCCCCTTTGATGCGCAAACCATCCCTGCCACTCCCCAGCAGGTAGTTGACAAGGCCGTAGAAAGCGGCGCACAGTCCATCGCTTTTACCTACAGCGAACCGGTTATTTCTTTTGAATATGTGCTCGACATTGCCAAATTGGCCCATGCCGCGGGCCTAAAAACACTTATGGTCAGCAACGGCTATATTGAACAAAAACCGCTGCTGGAGATCCTTAAATACATTGATGCCTTTAAAGTGGATTTTAAAGGCTTTGATGAAGAATTTTATAAAAAACTGACCAACGGTCACCTGCAGCCGGTTTTGGATACCATGAAAACGATCCGAAAAAGCGGTGTATGGCTTGAGATCGTGACATTGCTGGTCACAGGCCAAAATGACAATGACGAGCAGATCCGGGGCCTGGCCCGCTGGATCAAAAAGAATGTAGGAGACGATGTTCCTTTACATTTCTCACGCTTTTCCCCTCAATATAAACTGCTCAATGTCCCTGCGACCCCTCCGGAAACAGTCATCCACGCCCGTGAAATTGCCCTGCAAGAAGGATTAAAATATGTCTATACGGGCAACATCGTCTACCCGCAAGGTGAGATCACCCGCTGCCCATTATCCGGCGAAGAGATCATCATACGTCAGAGCATGTTTACAATTTATGACGGGCTAAAAAACGGGACTTGTTCGGATGGAGAAAAAATCCCGGGCGTCTGGAATTAGTGTTTGCGATGAATGAAAAGCACCAAAGCCAGGGTGACATTTATAATTATCAAAAATAAAAGCGCTTTGTAAACACCGTAAGCCGGGATCATAAAAACGCTGACCCCCAAAGCTCCCAGGCAGGAACCCAAAAGATCAGCCGCATAAATGGTGCCAAGCCGCAATTGGACCTCCTCTTTTTGTCCGGCAAAGAATAAAATATTTATAAAAGAAAATTCCATGCCGATCAGCATGCCGATCCCCGCCCCAAATATGATCCATAACTCCGGCGCAGGGAGACCCTTGAAATAAGCAGCAAACCACAGAAGTATCAGCCAAAGCACAAAATATCCCCCGATCCCCGCATGGATTTTGACTAATTTAATAAAATTGACGCGTAAATTCTTACTACCCCAGAAGGCCCCAACGGCAGTCGCAGCCATAAACGCTGAGATGATCCAGGCGATCTTGTAGTACAAATTACCGTAAAAAACCTGAAACCCATAGATAACGATCACCTCGGCTGACATCAAAGAAAGGCCTCCTACGGCCATGGCGAGGATCAAAAGAGACTTATTAAGAACCGGCGGACTGCGCAAAAAAGGCAGCAATAAGATCAAAAATACGGCCAAAGCAAGAATAACAAGATAATCCGTCCGCATAATAGATGAGAATGCGGCGGCCAAGTCTTGATGAAAAATACTTAACCAAAATATCAGATTATAAAGATATCCTTGCGGATGCAGATCAGAATTGATCCGGACTTGTTTTTTGGATTTAAAAACATCAAGGGTTGAAGCGACACGGTCGTTAGTG
>CAYNGE010000225.1:0-2164 GCA_964396865.1 uncultured Planctomycetales bacterium | reverse complement strand
AAAGGATAATGATACGCCAAGATCTCATACTCACTTTGATCTCCGACAATAAACAGGCTATTGACTTCGCTTTCAAAAATCAGGTTCTTGGGGCTCAAAATAACACAGCGAAAATAATTTTTCATTTTTTGGCCGCGATCACGGACTCTGCCGGCGGAGCCGTATGCTCATAATCATCAAGGTCCGCAGAGGTGTCTTTTGGACGTTTGCTGATAATAAACTGGATAAAAGCCCCGATAAATTCCGCTATCCCCTTTTCCACATCCGGCTCCAGTTTGCGTTTTTCACGGATCAACTTCAAAAGCCCCGGACTCTTTTTCATGGCAAAATCCACTAAATCGTCCTGAAAAACACCAACTTCAGGGATAGTCAACTCATTCAACATTTTTTTAGTAAAAGCATAAAAAATAATGACCTGGGTTTCCTGAGCAACAGGCTTATCTTTATCCTGACGCAAAATTTCCGTAAGGATGGCCCCGCGTTTGAGCTTCTCTGCAGTCTCATCCGAATGCCCTGCTTTTAACTTGGAAATGCGCAACAATTCACGATACTGCAGATATTCCAGACGCAACGGCCCGGAGAGATTCTTGATGGCAGACCATTGCACCTTTGAGCCCACACGGGAAACCGATAAGCCCAAATCCAAAGCCGGTTTTTGGCCCTCACCAAACAAAGCCGAGCTTAAATAGATCTGCCCGTCAGTCATGGAAATTAAATTAGACGGCACGAAAGCAGTCAGGTCTCCTTCCAAAATCTCTACAATAGGGAAGAAAGTGATAGACCCTCCCCCACGCTTTTCATCCAGATAACAGGCGCGCTCGATCATCTTGGAATGCAGATAAAAAATATCTCCGGGATATGAGTCACGGCCGGGCGGTCTTCCTAAAAGCAAGGATATTTCGCGATAGCACCAGGCATGTTTAGTAAAATCATCAAACCCTATGAAAACATTCTTGCCCTGATGAAGAAAGAACTCTGCCATGGAACAAGCCACATAAGGGGCCAGATATTGCTGCCCCGGAGGGGCTGATGCCCCGGCGGAAATGATAATGCTATACTTAAAACATTCATGATCTTTAAATAACTGCACTACTTTGGCTAATGCCGAACGGGGCTTACCTATGCCGCAATAAATACAAATGACCCCGGTATCCTTTTGATTAAGGATGGTATCGGTTACAAAGGTGGTCTTCCCCGTGCTTTTATCCCCCAGGATCAACTCACGCTGCCCCATACCTATAGGTATCATGGCATCAAGGACCTTGATGCCTGTTTCCAGGGTCTTTTTCAACGGCTGACGCATAAGGATAGGGGGAGATTCCGGGAAGATCGAACGTTTTTGGTCAACCTCAATAGGGCCCAAACCGTCTAAAGGCTCGGCCAAAGGGCTTAAGATCCGGCCTATGAATTTTTCTCCGACTGGAGTTTCAAAAGGTTCAATGGATGCCACTGCCTTATCCCCTGTTTTAATCTTATCCGTTTCTTTGATAATTAAAACCTGGGCTTCCTGCTCGTTAAAACCGACGATCATGCCGATGGTGCCATAACCGAATTTGATCAATTGACCATTGATGCAATTACGAAAGCCGCGGACAAAAACTATACACCCGCGCATAGCCCTTACAATACCTACTTCCGTATACTGTAAATTGTGTGTACCCATAAAATCCTCATATTAATGCTTAAGGTTTAGACGCTTTCTGCGACGGCGGCTCGTCTTTTATTTCTTTATCTTTGGAACGACGCATCCAAACCACAAAATTGACCAGGGTCAAAAAACCGACAAAAAGCAACACCCATCCTATAAAACCCCAGGCGGTACTTGATGTAAATTTCTTGTTGGACATGACCTTAGAAACATCTGAAATACTTTTAAGCGATTGTATCTTACGTAATATGTTCTCCACCTTGCTCTTTTCTAAGTCTTCCCGGAAAACAGCCAGTAATTTTTCCAGGGTCTCCACATCTTTTTGGGCATAATCATACGTCTTTTGATTAACACGATAAGCGCTGATATGTTCAAGTATGGGCAGTTGCTGGTTTTGGGAGGCCTCTATTGCCTGCAAAGAGCCGGATATACGGTCCATCAAAATCTTGGCGCTGTCCTCAAATTTAGAATCTTTAAGGAATTCATAAGCATAATCGGCGCGAGAACGTAAATAAT
>CAYNGE010000224.1:0-2178 GCA_964396865.1 uncultured Planctomycetales bacterium | reverse complement strand
GGGCTTTGAGACGACTGCTCCGGCCAATGCCATGGCCGTTTATCAGGCCCGTGAGCTTGGCCTCCGGAATTTTTCGTTACTTGTTTCCCACGTTTTGGTCCCTCCGGCGATGGAAGCGATCTTGTCTTCAAAAGCCAATCGGGTGCAGGGTTTTCTGGCCGCGGGCCACGTATGCGCAGTGATGGGGTATACCCAATACCAGCCAATTGCGGCAAAATATAAAGTGCCTATTATCGTGACGGGATTTGAACCATTGGATATTTTACAAGGTATTGCCATGTGCGTAGAACAGCTGGAAGCCGGCCGTCACGAAGTGGAGAACCAGTATGCGCGGGCTGTTAAAAAACAGGGCAACGTTGAGGCGCAGGATTTAATTACTAAGGTTTTTTGTGTGACAGAGCGTAAATGGCGCGGCATAGGGGAAATCCCTCACAGCGGTCTTTCTTTAAAGCCTCAATATAAAGATCATGACGCAGAGATTAAATTTAACTTGGGTGACATTCAAACGCAGGAAAGCCCGGAGTGTATCAGCGGTCTTATCTTGCAAGGCGTTAAAAAACCCAATGAATGCCCTGCATTTGGCATTAGGTGCACTCCGGAGCATCCCTTAGGAGCCACCATGGTTTCTTCAGAGGGGGCTTGCTCTGCGTATTACAGGTATAAGAGAAGAGATAACGCATGATGGATTCTATAAACTGTCCTTTCCCCATTCAGCAATATCCTCATGTGCTTTTAGCGCATGGCGGCGGCGGTAAACTGATGCAGCAGTTGATAGAACAAATGTTTACCAAAGCTTTTGGCCCAAAGCCGGCATCCGGTCTGCATGATTCGATCGTTTTAAATTTGCCTGCTAATAAATTGGATTCCCGCTTTCGCGGGAATGACAATGATATTAACGGAAATTACAAAGGAACTTCTAAAATAGCTTTTACGACGGATTCTTTTGTGGTCACTCCTTTATTTTTCCCCGGAGGAGATATTGGGACGTTGGCTGTCAACGGGACGGTCAATGACTTAGCCATGTCAGGCGCGCGGCCTTTATATTTAAGCTTGGGGTTCATTATCGAAGAGGGACTTGCCATGGAAACCCTTTGGCGTATTGTGCAATCGATTAAAAAGGCGGCCGACAGCGCTCAAGTCAAAATCGTTACGGGGGACACCAAGGTCGTCGATCGCGGCAAAGGGGACGGCATTTATATTAACACCTCCGGCATTGGCATCATTGAACATGATCTATCCATTGTGCCTACCCGCATTCAAGCAGGGGATGCGATCTTGATCAACGGGGATGTTGGCCGTCATGGCATAGCTGTTATGGCAACTCGTGAAGGTCTTGATTTTGAAACAACGATTGTTAGTGATTGTGCCGCGTTAAATAATATTGTCAGCCTTTTGATCCAAGCAGGTATTGACATCCATTGTATGCGCGATCTGACACGCGGGGGTTTGGCCAGCGCGCTTAATGAAATAGCCAAAGACGCTTCCAGAACAATTCAAATTAATGAAGCTTCTGTTCCTGTAGAGGAACAGGTGGCTTCGGCATGCGAGATCATGGGTTTTGACCCTCTGTATGTGGCTAATGAAGGCCGTTTTATTGCTTTTGTCCCCGAGAGTCAGGCCTCTAAGAGCTTAGAGATCTTGCAAAGCCATCCTTTAGGCCAAGGGGCTTGCCGCATTGGAGAGGTTTTAAAGGAAACCAGGCCTTTGGTGACTCTTAAAAGTTTTATTGGGGCCAGCCGTATTTTAGATATGATCAGCGGCCAACAGCTTCCAAGGATTTGTTAATATGTCGACGATCAATAAAAAGGTTGGTCAACCATATCCGCTTGGGGCTAGTGCGCATGAAGGCGGAGTGAACTTTGCGTTTTTTAGCCAACACGCCAGTCGTGTCCGGTTGGAGTTGTTCGACCATCCTCAAGATGCCACTCCTGCCCGTGTCATTGATTTGGATGGCACGCAGAATCGTACCGGGGATGTGTGGCACGTTTGGATCAAGGGGATCCGGGAAGGCCAGTTGTATGCCTACCGGGTGGATGGCCCGTATGACCCCAAAAACGGCCAACGTTTTAATTTTAATAAGCTTCTTTTAGATCCATCGGCCACGGCGATCTCGAGTCTGCCTCCTTGGGATTTCAACCCGGCTTTGGGATATGATCCGTCTGCGCCCGATGCAGATTC
>CAYNGE010000223.1:0-2186 GCA_964396865.1 uncultured Planctomycetales bacterium | reverse complement strand
CCCCAAGGCTTCAAACATGCGGCGGATCTCACGATTTTTCCCTTCGCAAAGCTCCATGATCAAATGCGACTCTTTGCGGCTGGCTTTACGCAAAGTAACTTTAGAAGGCACCAGCATCTCTCCACGGTCTTTGGTCCCTTCTGACAAACGCCTGACATCTTCATCGGTGATCTTGCCTTGCACGGTGACGGCATAGGTGCGCGGGATCCCGTTATCCGGATCGGTCAAAAAATTAGACAACTGGGTGTCCGTGGTCATCAATAATAAACCCGTCGTTGCCATATCTAACCGCCCGACCGGGTGAAGATGCTGCCAACGGGCAGGTAATAGATCGTAGACCCGTTTACGGTTTTTCTCATCGGATCTGGTGGTCACAACCCCGCGGGGTTTGTAAAGCATGATCGTGCAAGAAGCCGCGCGGAGGGCCGCTTTGCCGTCGATAGCGATGTCGGCGCTTTCAAGCGCCACTAAAAACAACGGGTCTTTGACAATGCGCCCGTTGACCGCGATACGCCCGGCCGCAATCCACTGTTTGGTTTGACTGCGGGAAGCAATGCCTAATTTGGATAAAGCGCGCTCTAAAAAAACTTGACCCATAATCCCACCAGAAAACTCTCCTTAAAACTATTGCTGCCGGTAAAATCATCATCCTGACCCACGCGCTGGATATGCTTTACCCGCCTGCCGTTTAGATTACGGGCTAACATGCGCTCCAGGTCCTCGTAGCTTATTTCACTATAATTCGTACTAAGGAACAGGCTGCCCCCGGAATTTAAAACCGCCGCGGCTTTCGCTATCGATCCGGGCAGGTCACGCTTGACTTGAAAGACCTGGCCGCCATGACGCGCGAAAGAAGGAGGGTCAAGGATGATCACATCAAAGCCGATGCCTTTTTTAAATGCCCTCGTAAGATAGAAAACAGAATCTGCCTTAACAAATTCTCCGTCAGCAAATGTAAACCCATTTTGCCCGTAATTTAACATCCCGCGCTGGAGGACTTTCCGGCTGATATCCGTATTGATGACATCGGCCGCCCCGCCGGCGCGGGCATGGACCCCAAAAGCACAGGTATACGCAAAACAATTGAGCACTCTTTGGCCCTGACAAGACTGGCCCACCATCCAACGATTACGGCGCATGTCCAAAAACAAACCGCAATTTAAGCCCTCATCCAGATTGACCTTAAATTTAAGACCATGCTCTTCGACAATTGTTTCAGGATCCCTTCCTACCAAAGTTTTTCCCTGCACGTCAAGTCCCTTGCGAGTCTTAACGATCAAATAATCCACCGGCATGGCGGAGGTCAGGAAAAAAACGATCTCGTCTATGTGTTGATGCCAACGTCCGTCCAGCATCTGGATATGAATGTGCCTATGATAGCGGTCGATCTGGAGTCCGGCCAAATGGTCCCCAGCTCCATTGACCAAACGCAGGGCATTGGTGATCTTTAACATTTTAAAACGCCGGCTGACGGCCTTATCAAGGGACTTTTTAAGAGAATTCATGGACGGTTCTTTAAAATTTCCGCTATGGTCTTGCGGCAATGCCCTTGCGGACAATCCAGATAGGACAGGCCAAGCCTGCGTTCTACAATATCTTCAAGTGTTTGCGCCATCTCAACATCACGCGCGTAAATGACCTGGGCGGCGATGGCCGGCGAACAGGAACAGATCTTCTCTTTGGCCCTCTTGTCCTGCCGGGCGATATTAAGCACGTCGATAAAGCGGCTGCCATACATATCCTGCAGATAACGCAGCAGCTCAACGGATATCTCAAAACGCTGGCTTAAGATTTTCAATTCTTCATTAAAGCCCAAACTGCCATAAAGAGCGTACTCTCCGGCGTAGGGCAATTTTGATGAAAAAGAAGGCAATGCTTTCTCCACCGCTTGCTGGGCAATGGCGCGATAAGTGCTGTATTTGCCGCCCATCACAAAGTAAATGCCGGAATAATTGCATTCTATGGCATGCCTGCGGGAAACCCGTGACACAGACCCCGCCTGCGCAACCAAAGGCCTTACGCCCGCAAAAGTGGCGATGATCTTGGAGCGGTCAAAATTGATATGGGGAAAAACCCTGGAAGCTTCCTGCAATAAATACTGTATGTCGCGCTCCTCGACCTCCACGCTGTCGGGGCTGCGGTCATAATCCGTGTCCGTCGTGCCTATCAAAGAACTGCCTTTAAAG
>CAYNGE010000222.1:254-2186 GCA_964396865.1 uncultured Planctomycetales bacterium | reverse complement strand
TTTAAACAGGCGGGGATCAAATGACAAAACTCGAAAAAATATACGAAGGCAAAGCTAAGATCCTCTATACCACCGAGGATGCGGACTTGTTGATCCAGTATTTCAAAGATGATGCCACGGCTTTTAATGCCCAGAAGAAGGGCACCATTGTCGAAAAAGGCATTATGAATAACGGTATTACCACAAAGATCTTTGAATACTTGAAAGAACAGGGCGTTGAGACCCATTTCGTCCGGCGTTTAAATGACCGCGAGATGCTCATCAAGCGTGTCGAGATCGTTCCTTTGGAAGTCATTGTCCGCAACCGCGCGGCAGGATCTTTGTGCCGCTTGCTGGGATTGGCTGAAGGGACTTCCTTGGCCTGCCCAACCCTGGAATTCTGTTATAAGGACGATGCTTTGGGCGACCCGCAAGTCAATGAATACCATATCCGTGCTTTGAAGTGGGCTTCCGATGAGGAGATCCGGACCATTACGGCCATGGCTTTTAAAGTCAATGAGGCCTTAAAAAAATTCTTTTTGAACCTGAAGATCGAATTAATTGATTTCAAGTTAGAATTCGGCCGCATCCAGGGCCGCATCATCCTGGCTGATGAGATCTCTCCCGACACCTGCCGGTTATGGGAAGTCAAAACGGGTCATAAGCTCGATAAAGACCGCTTCCGTCGAGATCTGGGTAATGTGGAACAGGCCTATCAGGAAGTATTACGCAGAGTCACCCAATGATTTGGCGCGTTGAAGTCAAAGAAAAAGATGGGATCCCGGATTCCATTGGACGATCCATTGCCCGCGACATAGCCGGCTTGGGAGCAAGCGCGGTATCAGAGGTGCGGGTGGTATCCGTATACCTTTTGGAAGGCAATATCGATCGCCCTCAAGTCAAGCGTATCTGTGATGAACTTCTGGCAGACCCCCTGGTGCAGCAATACAGCTTTGACCTTAATCTTCCGTTGCAAGTCCCCACACACCACATCGTTGAAATAGCTTTTCATCCCGGAGTCATGGACCCGGTGGAAGCATCTACGATCAAAGGCATCCGTGATCTTGGGATTGACGGCATTGCGAATGTGCGCACGGCCAAACAATACCACATCTACGGCAAACTTTCGGCCAAACAATTAGAGTCGATCACCGGCCGCGTGCTGATGAATAAACTGATCCAGCATGTCGTCAAGGATCCCTCGCATGTGCCGATGACGCTCGAAGTCAAGGGACTGCCAGCTTCCCGGTTTGATGTGAAGGTCATTCATTTGCTGGGACGTACAGACAAAAAACTTGAGGAAATTTCCAAAGCCGGTCAATTGTATTTAAATGCCAACGAGATGAAGGCCATACAAGATCATTTCCGCAAAATAAAACGTGATCCGACGGATGTGGAATTAGAAACCATCGCGCAGACCTGGAGCGAGCATTGCGGCCATAAAACTTTCCGCGGGATCATCCGCTACAGGGAAGGGCATAAAGGCCGCCCTCAAATTATCCGCAGCCTTTTTAAGACCACCATCGCCGCGGCAACGGAAAAGCTGAAGAAAAAATGGTGCATCTCGGTTTTTCATGACAATGCCGGGGTCATTGCTTTTGATGGGGATTATCATGTGTGCTTTAAAGTCGAGACCCACAATCACCCTTCCGCGCTGGAGCCTTTTGGCGGATCCAATACCGGGGTGGGCGGGGTCATCCGGGACACTTTAGGCACGGGGCTGGCGGCCAAACCTTTGTGCAACACCGATGTGTTTTGTTTCGCCCCCCCTGATACTCCTGCGAGAAGTTTGCCTGCGGGCACTTTGCATCCTAAACGCGTGATGAAAGGGGTCATTGCCGGGGTGCGTGATTATGGCAATAAAATGGGAATACCTACGGTCAATGGGGCCATTGTTTTTGATAAACATTTTGCCGGCAACCCGCTGGTTTTTTGCGGCAATATCGGGCTCAT
>CAYNGE010000222.1:0-244 GCA_964396865.1 uncultured Planctomycetales bacterium | reverse complement strand
AGGTAAAGAAACCAAACACGTAAACTCGGGCGATTTAATCGTGTGTGTCGGCGGACGTACCGGGCGCGACGGCATTCATGGCGCCACGTTTTCTTCGGGGGAACTGACCAGCGAATCCGAGACGGTGTCTTCCGGGGCCGTGCAGATCGGCAACCCCATCGAGGAGAAAAAAGTATTGGATGCTTTGCTTAAAAGCCGCGAGGCTAATTTGTATTCGGCCATCACGGATTGCGGGGCAGGCGGT
>CAYNGE010000221.1:0-2316 GCA_964396865.1 uncultured Planctomycetales bacterium | reverse complement strand
GCGAAATGCATAAAGCGCCGATGGGTTTTTTGGCCCCATGCATGGAACGGATGGCCGCCTCCACCTGCGAATTAACGGTCATTTTTTCGCCGTCCACGGCAAAACTGCATAGATTATACGCGACCCCGCTGCCACCGGGCATGACCAGGGCATCAAAATCCCCTTCCCGGAAATCAGACAACGGCATAATGCGGCTTCGTGCGATGCGGGCGGACTCAAGCAGCACATTGCGCTTTTCTTTCATTTCTTCGTTGGTCAAAAAATTAAGCACCCGCCCTTGGGGTACGTCAGGGGCAAAACACTGATATTGATATCCGGCACGATCGATATTTAAAAGTGTTAATACGGATTCATGGATCTCCGCGCCGTCTTTATTGCCGCATCCGGCAAGGATCACAGCGAAACGTAAGGTCTTCTGGCCCATATTTTACTCCCTCCACAAAAATAACGCCGCGGTCAAAGCAATACCGATGGCAAAAGTAAAAAAAGTATTGGTTACAAAATACGGATAAACCATCAGCACAATGCCAAGAAAGATCGGGCGTATGCTTTTTTGTTTCCAGCCATGCATGAAAGCGCACCAACCGATGATCCCAAAGAGAATATTGGCGACCCAGTAGCCCCAATGAATTCCGCCTCCGCCGCCTACAAGATCAGAAACTCCATAAGCTTTTAAGACCGCGTTTAAGGTTTGTGTATCGGGCATCATTTACCTCGCTATAACCATCCGCAATAAGCGAAGGTGCAAATACTTTTGGCATCCATGAGTTTTCCCTGCCTGAACAATTGTCTCACCTGGGACTTAGTCATAGGCATGGTGGCAATGACCTCATATTCTTCCGGTTTAGGCTTAGTCAATGTAAGACCCCAGGCTTTGAAAATGTGAATGATCTCCGTAGAGTAACCGGGTACGGAATAAATGGCGCCTAATTTAACGAGTTTCCCGGCCTTAAGACCGGTCTCTTCCAGCAATTCCCGCCGGGCGCAAAAAGTTATGGATTCACCGGGGTCCAAAGTCCCGGCAGGCAGCTCATAAATATATTTTTTGAGCGCCGGTCGGAATTGACGCATCATGACGACTGTGTTTTTATTTAAGAACGGCGCTATAATAACGGCCCCGGGATGGTTAATGACAGAAATGCGGACGGTACGATTATTGGGTAATTGGACTTTTTGACTTCTTGTGAATTCAAATTTATGCCGTGCCATATTTACGCCATTTATTGCAATTCCACCACCACCCATGAAGCCGTGTCTAAAGGAAAATTACCGAAAGAGGTCCGTGCGCTGGTAAGGATCTTTTGGGGGGAGCCTAACAATTTCATAGGCACCGATATGGTAATATTATGAGGGGTCCTTTTAACACTCACCGCCCCTTGCTCCAAACGCTTGTTCTGGTCATAAACGCTATAACTTAAAACCCCCAGGCGCACATTGATCTTTGGCATTTGCCCAAAAGGCGTCTGACTACTATAACCAAAAAAATAGATCGATGCCTCAACATCCTCCGCCAGGGGCTTGGAGAGCTCGATGGAAACGATCAAGCTATCTTTCTCCCATCGCACAAATTTCCAATCGACCCCGATAAAGGCGGCGCGTTCCCTGTCACTTAATTCTTCCGGCAATTCCGCCGCGTCTATAAATTTCTTTTGTGTTGAAGAAACTGTGGAATTTTCATTCAAACGCAGCCGCAGCGGCGGGAAATCACCAAAAATTTCGTTATGTTTTACGAAAGACAAAAGATATTGCGGGCTGGAGCGGAATTGACTGCTGTGCGCCTGCAAAGCTTTATATTTGGTCTGAAACTGCAATGGCGTTAAGCGGTACTGTTTCCAGATCTCACTGGAAACTAAATCCTCCGGAGGGGTCAGATCATTTTCAGGATGAAAACCTCTGGGTTTAGGCCACGCCAGATTATGAATAAGGTACGGAAACAATTGGACGTTAGCCCTGCTCATCCCTTCATCCCAAAGGGCTACACGCAAATACAAATACAGGGCCAGATGGTCCCCGTTATGGTCCGCCGGATGGGAAACGAAGATCTTAGTCGGTTTAAAGTCCTTCAAAATAGACCTAAGGTCACCGACAATGCTTTCTCCTTTATACAACGCCCCGGGATGATAGGCCCCCTTATAGGGAACTGCCGTCACACGGGTCATCAGGCTTCGATAAGGAGGCCTGTCATTCCAATGATAATACCAGATATTTAACGTGCCAAAATCAGGATAACCTAAAAATATTAGGTCTTCCGGCGGTACTCCAAGGATACCGTCGGCCCGGATCGCTTCATCATGCCGTATTATTCCCATGCTCTCC
>CAYNGE010000220.1:0-2321 GCA_964396865.1 uncultured Planctomycetales bacterium | reverse complement strand
CTGGAAATCCGTGTTATAATTGATTACGGTATCAATATTCCGACCATCGCACGTCAAATCCAGGATGTGATCCGGCGCTCGGTGGCAGATGCCGTGGATATAAATTTAAAAGAGATCAATGTCAATATTCAGGCGATCGAAAGGCCGAATCTCTAATATGGAAGGAGTTCCTAATGTGGTTGCTGACCCGTGTGGCCATCCTATTTTATGTTTTCATTATCTGGACGGGAAGTATAGTAGTGATACTGTTCGCAGTGCACGTGTTTGATCTACAGACCGTTTCAAGACTGCTTACGGTGATCTATGATGATAGTCAGATCGGCGCTATCACCGGGCTTTGTGCGGGAGTAATCATGTTTATGAGCTTCCTTTTCGCCAGACTTATTTATGGACGCCGCCAGATGGAGCGTACCATTGCTTTTGACAATCCCGCGGGCAGCGTCACCGTGTCGCTGACAGCGCTTGAAGATTTGATCAAACGTTTGATAGTGCAGATGCCGGAGGTCAAAGAGATCCGTCCGCATATGATCGCAACCCGAAAGGGCTTGGAAGCGGATATTAAATTGATTTTGCGTTATGAGACCGGCATCCCCGAGCTGACCGCTCGTTTTCAGGACTTAGTCCGCGGAAAAATAGAAGAAGCAGTGGGCATAGAAACTAAATTCAATATCCGTGTGCATGTGACTAAGATTTCACTGGATGATATTAAATCCAGGAACAAGGACGAATTTCAGCCTCCTGCCCAGGCTCCTTTTCACGGGTATAGCTCATGAAAAAAATCGGCATAATGACAGGCGGGGCGGATTGTCCGGGACTTAACTCGGTCATACGCGCAGTGGTGCGCAAGGGCATGCAGGAAGGCTATGTGATTACCGGCATAAAGAATGGGTGGCTGGGTCTTATCGAAAATGATATGCGCGTCCTGGATGTTAAGTCCACGACCGGGATCTTGGACAAAGGGGGCACCATTTTGGGCACCAGCCGCGTCAGCCCTTTAGAGGACGAAGAGCAGGTCAGAAAGATCAAGGATAATTATGCCAGAAGCGGCATGGACGCGTTGATCGTCGTCGGCGGTGAAGAGACCCTTAAAATGGCCTTGGGCCTGCATAAAAAGGGGATCATCCAGGCTGTGGGTGTGCCTAAGTCCATTGATAATGCATTATCAGGCACAGACTATGCTTTTGGTTTTGATACGGCCGTCAATGTGGCTACCGAATGTATCGACTGTTTGCATACCACCGCTGAGTCGCATCATCGCATCATGGTCGTTGAAGTCCTGGGGCTGTATACCGGGTGGGTGGCTGTGGAGGCCGGTATTGCCGGCGGAGCTGATATTATTTTGATCCCTGAAATTCCGGTTGACCTTCAAGAAGTGTATGCGCTTTTGCATGAGAGGCATAAGCGCGGCAAGCCTTTTAGTATTGTTGTCATTTCTGAAGGTACTAAGATCGAAGGACACGCACCGCATTCCAGGGACGCTTATGGGCCCCTTAAGGAAAAACGCCGTTTTGGCAGTGTGGGCGAATTTTTGGCCAAGGCCATTGAAGATAACACCAACTATGAAACGCGGGTCAGCGTTCTTGGTTATATTTTGCGCGGAGGATCTCCAACGGCGTTTGACCGCATGCTGGGAACACGTTTCGGAGTTAAAGCAGTTGAGTTGGTCAAAGAGCATAAATTTGGCAAAATGGTCAGTTTACGGGAGAATAAGATCCGTTATGTGGATATGGAAGAAGCGGTGTCCCAGCGCAAGCTGGTGAACATGGATTTAGTGGACATCGCCAATGTATTTACCTCCAAGTTGTAAATCTTTTAATGTTAAAATATGAAAAAGACCGTTGAAGAAATTTTTGCGGAATCGATAAAGGTTAAGCAGGAAACTTTGAAAAGAAGTTTGCCTCAGATTGTCAAGGCGGCAGAGGGCATCATTCATGCTTTTAAGGGCGGGCACAAAGTGTTTCTTTGCGGCAATGGCGGCTCTGCCGCGGATAGTCAGCATATAGCCGCGGAATTTGTCGGCCGTTTTCAAAAAGAACGTCAGGCTTGGCCGGCTATTGCTTTGACCACAGATTCTTCGGCGCTTACGGCTTTGGGCAATGATTATTCCTTTGATATCGTTTTTTCCCGCCAATTGCAGGCCCTGGGGCAAAAGGGGGATGTTTTGATGGCCATTTCCACCAGCGGGAATTCCAAAAATGTACTGGAAGCGGTCAAGAAGGCCAAGGCCATGGGAATTCTCGCCGTAGGTGTTACCGGAGGCAGCGGCGGCCAATTAGCAGGCCTCTGTGACATCGCTATCATCGCCGAGTCTTCTAACACTG
>CAYNGE010000219.1:0-2325 GCA_964396865.1 uncultured Planctomycetales bacterium | reverse complement strand
TGCCCAATGTTTATTCTTCAAGAAAATCCCATTGATCCTCTCCAGACCCGAAACATGTGCCGCAACCCTGCCAACGGGGCCATGGTCAGTTTTGAAGGCATGGTCAGGGCGGATAAAACCAAGAATAAATCGGTCAGCGAGCTTTTGTATATCGCTGAAGGCACATCAGTTCTTCAAGAAGGGGAAAAAATAATCAAAGAAGCCCTGTCTGTATTTGCTATCACGGAAGCTGTGTGCATTCAAAGGATCGGTAAACTAAAAACTACAGAGATTGCCGTATGGATCGGCGTATGGGCGCCTCACAGAGATGAGGCATTTAAAGGCTGTCGCTACATCATCGAAGAGATCAAAAAACGCCTGCTGATCTGGAAAAAAGAATTTTACGCCGACGGCAGCAGTCAATGGATCTACGGGCCCCAAACGCCTGTTATTTTATAATATGAATATAGTGTCCCCAGCCCTGCTTTCTGCTTACACCACTTTTCAACTAGGCGGGCCATGCCCTTGTTTGGTCGAATGTGCCAGCCCGCAGGAACTCATACAGATAGTCCAAAAATTCAAAAAAGAAAATACGCCGTTTTTGTTAATCGGCGGCGGATCCAATTTGGTGGTCTCTGACCACGGTCTTGACACAACAGTCATCCGCTATGTGTCTGAAACCCCGCTGATCGAACGCAACAGCGACGGAATCACTGTATCAGCGAGTACTCTGTTGGATGATTTGGCCCTCTTTTGTGTTAACGAAGGCCTGGAAGGTTTAAATTTTACAACGGGTATCCCGGGAACTGTCGGAGGAGCTGTGGCTGGTAATGCCGGCGCCTGGGGCAAACAGGTTGGAGATATAGTCAAATCCGCCACCATCCTTGACCGTCAAGGCCAAACCAAGAGCGTAGGGCCCGATTATTTTGATTTTTCCTACCGCCATTCGCGGCTCAAAGAAACAGATGAGATCATTGTTGAGGTCGTTTTTGCCCTGACGCCCGGAGATCTAATAAATTTAGGTCGTGAGCGCGCTGAAATCCTCAAAAAACGTTTTGAAAAACACCCTGATCTAACCACCCATCCTTGCGCCGGTTCTTTTTTTCGCAATATCGAGCCTACATCAAAAGCCGAACGACGCCAGGCCGCGGGATGGTTTTTGGAAGAGGCCGGAGGTAAAAATCTGAAGATCGGCGGCGCCTATATTTTCGAAAAACACGCCAATATCATAGTCAAAGGCCCGGGCGCCAGCGCACAGGATGTGCATGACCTGCATTTAAAAATGATGAATTTGGTCAAATCCAAATTTGATTTGCAATTGATCCGTGAAGTACGTTTCGTAGGCAGATTCAACAACGCTTTACAGATGATCCAAGAAGGTTTTTGGTAAGACTACCCGCCGATCTGATACATTTCTATTTTGGGCAATGTGTGGGATCTATGACGAAGTTGGGAGCGAATTTCAGAATAATGATCTTGACGCTTCCCCCATATCTCACGGATAAAATCAGTTAAGAAGCTATCATCGGCACCATTCCTTAAATAGGCGCCTAAATCCGCCCCTGCAGTAGCGAAAAGACAAGTATATATTTTACCGTCAGCGGATAAACGCAAACGGTTACAGCTGCTGCAAAAAGCCTTGGTCACCGAGGAAATAAAACCAACTTCACCTTTACCGTCTTTAAAACTATACACCTCTGCCGTGTCTGCCCCTTGAAGGCCTTGTGTGGGTTGTAACGGAAACTGCGTATCGATCAAAGAGATAATTTCCCGGGAAGGCACAACCTGGCTGATATCCCAGTGATTTTGATTCCCCACGTCCATGTATTCGATAAAACGCACGCTATGAGGACTGCCGCGGAAATATTTAACCAAATCCAGGATCGTATGGTCATTGACACCGCGCTGGATGACCGCATTTATTTTAATAGAATCAAAACCGGCTTTCTGTGCGGCACTAATGCCTTCCAGCACTTCTTTAACCGAACCCTTATCCCCGCTCATGCGACGAAAAATCGTTTCGTCTAAAGTATCCAGGCTAACTGTTAAACGTCCCAACCCGGCAGCTTTCAAACGAGGCGCCCATTCCTTCAGAAAAGAGCCATTGGTGGTCAGGGCCAAATCATCTATCCCTTTGATCAATGATAATTTACGGATCAAATCATCAATGTCCGGTCTTAATAAAGGTTCTCCGCCGGTTAAACGCAATTTAGTAACGCCTAGCCCGGCAAAGATCCGTACCAGTCGCACAATTTCCTCAAAACTTAACCATGCTTTCTTATCAAGGAACTGGTAGGCATGATGATACTTTTCTGAAGGCATGCAATAAGGACAACGGAAATTACA
>CAYNGE010000218.1:0-2330 GCA_964396865.1 uncultured Planctomycetales bacterium | reverse complement strand
TGAGCGCGGCCCACACGCCCAATGGAATGGCGATGCTCCAAGTCAGAAGAAAACTGGTAAAAGATAAAATAAACGTATTCATTAAGCGGCTGCCCAGGACATGCGTAACGGGCACATTATAATAAAAAGAATACCCCCACTCCCCGTGCAGGATATTAACGATCCAGTGGCCGTACTGCACCAGCAAAGGATCGCGCAGATGATAAAGATTTTCGTAATGGGTTACGGTTTGCGGGGAAATCTGCGGATTTAGCCGCAGGCTGTCAAAAAAACTCCCGGGGGTGGCATGCATCAGCCAGAAAGTAAAGAAGCTGACGGCCAGCAGCAGTAAGATCGTCGAACAAAGGCGTTGGATAATGTGTTTGATCATAGGATCCATTATTTTTTTATATAAATCTCTTCAATATTATGAAACGCCCCGCCGTTGACCGTGGGTTTTAGATTCCCGAATTTATTACGTACGGCGTACATGTCCGTATTTAGGACCGTATAGATGACCGGCAGTTCATCCGCGACGATGCGCTGAAATTCATCATACAAAACTTTGCGCTTAGCCTCATCTAACTCCTGGGCGCCCCGGTCAAAAATCTCATCAATGCGTTTTTCCCAGGCAGTTGCCGGTTTATCCTGATGGGGGTCCCATAAATGCAAACCTCCGGAAGAACGCCACACGTTTTGCCCGAAATGAGGTTCCACCCCGCCGGTCAATCCCACCATCACCGCGTCCCAATCAAAAGAAGCCATCAATTTGTTAACCAGGGTATTAAATTCCACCGGCACTAAATTGACTTTCATGCCTAATCTTTCCATATCCGAACGGATGATGGCGGCCATTTGCAGGTGGGCGGCCCCGCCGGCATCGGCCGTATATAAATTAAATTCCACCGGATGTCCTTCGGGGCCCTCCAACGTCCGGGAACCATTCGTATATTTAAATCCGGCCTGTTCCAAGATCGAACGCGCCTTCTCTAAATTATAGTCATAAACCCTCACATCGGGATCATAAAAAAAGCCGCTGCTGGGGCTCATGGGGCCATTTTGCGGCAGGCCAAAACCATTATTAAGGATCTCTACGATCTTCTTTTTATCAATGGCATGGGCTATGGCACGGCGGAATTCCAAATTGGTAAACCATGATAATTTGACGGGATCGACAAAAGGTTTGCGGGTATTGGGATTGATGCCGGGGTTCTGGTTAAAGGCCAGGAAATTGGTGCCGAAATCAGGCCCGGCGTCATAAATATGGAAATTTTTCCTGGCCTCTAAAGGTTCAAGCAAAGGATAATCCTGGCCTTGCACCGATACGGCATCCAGTTCGCCATCTATGAATTTTAACAGCTGTGCCTGCGGATCAGGAATGATCAAGAAAATAACTTTGTCTAAATAAGGCAACGCCTCGCCTTGAGAGGATCTTTTCCAATAATGGGGATTGCGCTTAAATACCAGACGTTCGCCGGGATGATACTCGCTTAACATGAATGGGCCGGTGCCGATGATCCTTGAGGGCGGGGTATCAATGCCCCAAGTAAAACTAAACTTCTTTTGCCGCACGGCGTCTAATAAACAATGTCTGGGCAAGATCGTCTGGGACATGGCCCGCAGAAAGGGCGCGAATTTAACCGGCAACGTAAAGCGCACAGTGTACTGGTCTATTTTTTCAACCACAAACGGTTTCCCGTCAATGGTTAAAACGTCTTTTGAGGGGGACGGGATATCCGGGTTATAGATCAGATCATTGAAAGTAAAGACCACATCATCCGCGCTAAAGGGCGCTCCATCAAACCACAAAACGTCTTTTCTTAAATAAAACGTCCATTGTTTTCCGTCAGGGCTGACGGTCCAGGATTCGGCCAAATGAGGGATGACTTTTAAAGTAAACGGGTCGGCCGTGGTCAAGCCTTCAAAAAGCATGGCCGTAATGGCGCCGCTGTTAGCATCCGTGGAAACGATATCATTGAAGGTTTTGGGATCGGAAGAAGTAGCTAAGACAAGAGTGCCGCCGTAACGGTTTGCGGCGGCCGCGGCATGGGCGCTAAAAGTCCACCAACAAACACAGCAAACAACAAAATACAAAAATAATTTATTTGGCAGCATTCGTCATCGGCTGGGGAGCTTCGACTTTAACATTAGCTTGGGCTTCCGATTCTTGCGCTTTTGGCTTTGGGACCTTGGTTAAAAGTCTTTTATTGGCCATCAAGGACTGTGTCCCTTTAGATGATTGAAACGCAAAAAGCAGAGATGTACCGATAAAGATCACCGCCAAGATCGTCGTCAAACGGACCATGAACGCATTAGTCTGCGTGCCGAACATGGATTCCGCGGATTGAAAA
>CAYNGE010000217.1:0-2340 GCA_964396865.1 uncultured Planctomycetales bacterium | reverse complement strand
GCTGTCAATGGGCTTGGATACATATCCGTCCATTCCTAAGGCCAGATATTTTTCCCTATCACCGGCCATCGCATTGGCCGTCATAGCAATAACAGGCACATGATGGCCCGTTTGTTTTTCTTCCCGGCGGATAACTTGGGTGGTCTCCAGGCCGCTGAGCAATGGCATGCGATCATCCATCAGGACCACATCAAAGCTCTGGGCATTAAGAAGATCCAACGCTTCCTGGCCATTGTCAGCCACTGTCGTCTTCCAACCGAATTTCTCCAACATTTTTACAACAATACGCTGACTGACCGTATTGTCTTCCGCAAGCAATACGCGCAAGTGACGCAGTTCCGGCGGCATCAATGCCCCATCGCCTCCTGGAACGATCTTGGGATCAGATAGCGTGCCCGGAACCAAATCAGGTTTAAAACCAAAAATAACAGTAAAACGAAACACGCTGCCCTTTCCTTCATTGCTGTCGACTTCAATATGCCCGCCCATCATTTCCACTATCTTTTTACAAATTGCCAATCCCAAACCAGACCCGCCGTAACGACGGGCGGTGGCATTGTGCGCATCGGTAAAAACATCAAAAATATAAGGCAGGTTCTGAGGGGATATGCCGATACCGCTGTCGATCACTTCAAAAAAGACCTCACAATCTTTATCCGTCAGCGCCTTTTTGCTCACATTGACCTGCACCATGCCTTTATGCGTGAATTTGATCGCATTATTGATCAAATTAACCAGGACCTGGCGAAGCCTAAGCGGGTCTCCGATCAAAAGCCGCGGAATGCCGGGATCTATGGACCAGATGACATCCACCCCTTTGTTACGCGCCAAGATCATCAGACCTTTGCATACATTTTTAACGATGTCCGGTACATTGATCTCAATTTCTTCGATCGTTATCTTGCCTGTCTGGACCTGGGAAAGGTCCAAAATATCATTGATCAGTCTCAATAAATTATCCGCGGCGTCTTTGGCTGCTTTTAAATTTTCTTTTTGTTCTCCGGATAATGGCGTGTCCAGGGTCAGGTCGACCATGCCGATAATAGTATTCATCGGGGCGCGCACCTCATGCGACATTTTGGCCAAAAAAACGCTTTTGGCATTATTGGCCTCTTCCGCGGCCAATTTGGCCTGCAAGATCATCTCATGAGCCCGTTTGCGTTCGGTAATGTCGAAAAATATGCGGATAAAACCGATCACCTTGCCTTTGTGGTCTTTTAAAACAGACATGGAGGAGCTGACATCCAGCAAGGAACCGTCTTTGCAAAGGACCTTGGTTTCGATGTTAAGAAGCACCCCCCGATGGCGTATTTTCAAAGAATATAGACGCTTCCACTCGGCCGGAGGGTAAAGGGCCCTGACAGGCTTATTGAATAGGTCCGCATTGCTCATGCCCAGCATCTTTGCGGCCATCGGGTTCCAGGCGGCAACACAATCCTTGTCATCAGAGACCATGATCGCGGCCGGGGAACGCTCAAAAATGATTTTAAAAAGATTTTTGGACTCAATGAGGCTGCGTTCTAATTGTTTTTCAAGCTCGATCGGCTTTGATCTATTCATATTTTTATATTACCATCGAAGGTCTTGCCCGCCAAACACATCTTAGGTTGGAACGTTTACCGTTCAAATTTCACCACGTTCTGCCACCACGCGTGACTGTCCCAGGAAAGAGCGCGCCGCCATAACTTACGGGCGGTTGGGGTCTTCAAATGATCGGGCGCCCGCTTAAAGAACGTCCGCGCCACCGGATACCCGTTATCTACATATTCTTTGGCCTGGATCAGGCATTCCAGAATGTCCGCGTCGCGGGCAACAATGCTCTCACGGGAAAGCTGATCATCATAATCCTTGCGCATGGTCCGCAAAGCCTCTTTGATCCTTTTCTCTAAATGGGCGATCTGGTCGCTAAAAACTTTTTGTTCAGCGGGACGGAAGTCGATATAATGATGGCCCATTTTATGCAGGTCATTGATGCGCGCTTCATGGATATCATTAAAAAGCGTCATGGTCACAACTTTAAAGACGTCGACCCCCTCGCAATGGGCAAGGTAATAGCCGATGACCGCGCAGCGAAAACAATGCTCAGCCACCGTTTCGGGATTTTCGATACCGGCCACCCACCAACCGCTGCGTTTGACCCGTTTTAAGAGCCCTGCTTCAGCAAAAAAATTCAAAGCAGCCGCTTGCGAGGTGATCCGCTTATTTTTTTTGACGGATGATCTCATAGCACATCATGGATGTCGCGTGGGCGACATTCAGCGACATTCGCTGATTTTTCATGGGGATCATCACTTCTAGATCCAACTTTTTAAGGATGATGTCCCTGACCCCTTTTTCTTC
>CAYNGE010000216.1:0-2347 GCA_964396865.1 uncultured Planctomycetales bacterium | reverse complement strand
GGCGGGGTTCCCTTCGCCGGCAGAGGATTATTTAGACAAGAAACTGGATTTAAATGAGCACTTAATTA
The DNA here is from genome assembly GCA_964396865.1 of uncultured Planctomycetales bacterium. Taxonomy (GTDB): domain Bacteria; phylum Omnitrophota; class Gorgyraeia; order Zapsychrales; family Fredricksoniimonadaceae; genus JABDGZ01. The sequence goes on along the minus strand of CAYNGE010000216.1, from coordinate 2,279 downwards.
AGCACCCGGCCTCTACTTTTTTTGTGAAAGTTAAAGGGGATTCTATGACGGGAGCGGGGATAAGCTCCGGGGACATTCTTATTGTTGACCGCTCCCTTGAGCCGAAAGATAAGCGTATTATTGTTGCTGTTGTTAACGGGGAGTTTACTGTTAAGCGGGTCAGTAAAAGGGGAGATCGGCTGTCTTTGATATCGGAGAATCCCAAGTACCCTGCGATTGAGATAAAAGATGGTATGGATTTTGAGGTGTGGGGAGTAGTTATTCATGTAATCCATTCGGTGTAATATGAATAAAGTTTTTGCCCTCGTTGATTGCAACAGCTTCTATGTATCCTGCGAAAGAGTGTTTAATCCTTCCTTGAAGAATAAGCCGGTAGTTGTCCTGTCTAATAATGATGGTTGCGCTATTTCACGTTCTAAGGAAGCCAAAGACGTTGGCATTGCCATGGGTGCGCCTATTTTTAAATGCGAAGAATTGGTCAAAAAGCATGACGTTAAAGTTTTTTCGGCGAATTTTGTTTTGTACGGGGATATGTCCAACAGGGTCATGTCTGCTTTATCTTCATTTACTCCCAATTTAGAAATTTATTCGATTGATGAAGCTTTTTTGTCTTTGGAAGGTTTTGAGAATTACGGGTATTTGGATTACGGCAGGAAGATTCGAAGCGTAGTTCGTGAACGCACCGGCATTCCGGTTTCCGTTGGTATTGCCCCAACCAAGACCTTGGCCAAGGTGGCTAACCATATAGCTAAAGATCATTTTGAAATGGGCGGGGTGTTTTGTTTTGTTGATGAAAAGGACATTGACCATTGGCTTGAAAAGACTCCGGTTCGGGAAATTTGGGGGATAGGAGCTGAAAAGGCCTTGTTTTTGACCCGTAATGGGATCGCCAATGCGTTACAATTAAAAAAAGCGCCTGATGATTGGATAAAAAAGTATTTGACCGTTGTTACTTTACGGACGGTCAGAGAACTTAGAGGAGAACCTTGCCTATCCTTTGATGAAATTCAACCCAATAAAAAGGCCATTGTTACGTCCCGGACATTTGGTTATGAGGTGGGCGGCTTGAGCGAAATGCAAGAAGCTGTATCGGCCTATGTTTCAAAGGCCGCGGAGAAACTGCGTGATCAGGATTCAGTGGCCGGCTACGTTCAGGTTTTTATCGAAACGAATCCGTTTAAAGGATCCTATTACCGTAATTCGGCCAGCATTGATATTACGCCGCCAACGGCGTATACACCGCAATTAGTCGAGACAGCCAAGAGGCTTTTAGCAAAGATATATAGGGAAGGTTGCCGCTATAAAAGCTGTGGGGTTATGCTGACTAATTTTTCGGATGAGAATTTGGTCCAACAGGATTTGTTTAATCCGGTATATACTGAAAGTCCGAATCAGCGGTTGATGAAGGTCATAGACGGGTACAATCGTTCGGCTAATAGCGGCCAGCTGTTCTTTGCGGCTGAAGGATTGGGAAAGCCGTGGTTTATGAAGCAGTCACGGAAGTCTAAGCGGTTTACGACAAGGTGGGATGAGTTGTTGGAGATAAAAATTTAATGTGCGGACGGTTTTCACAGACAAAGAAAAGGCAGGACATAAAGAAGCGGTTTAATTTAGAGCGGGTGCCTGAAAATTTGCCGGAACTTTATAATATAGCCCCGCAACAAAATGCTCCGGTCGTTCTAAACGCTTTTCCAAGCGAGTTAGTTTTAGCCAGATTCGGTCTTGTGCCGTCTTGGTCCAAAGAAGAGAAATCCGCGTACAGCATGATCAATGCCCGGGCCGAAACAATTATGGAGAAGCCGGCCTATAAACGGTTGATCAAGTCAAAAAGGTGTTTGGTGATCGCGGATGGGTTTTATGAGTGGCAAAAGAAGGTCGATAAAAAAATACCTTACAGGATATTTTTAAAGAATGAAGAACCTTTTGCTTTTGCCGGCATTTGGGATTCGTGGGGAGAAGGGGATAAGCAGTTTTATTCATTTAGCATAATTACGACTTCAGCAAATAAGCTAGTAGCAGGGATCCATGACCGGATGCCTGTTATTTTAGATCCGGAAGATGAACAGGATTGGTTGTTGGAGGCAAATCTTGCCCGGGTTACAGGAATGCTTAGGGGTTATCCGGCGGAAAAAATGGATATGTATGCGGTAAGTACGCTGGTTAATGCGCCGGGGAATAATACAGAGGAAGTAATAAAGCCGGTGTGACGGCGGGGGGGGGGGGGGGGGGGGACAAGAAGAAAAAAATATTTTAAAAATGTAACGGATTTGGTGGTGGAA
>CAYNGE010000215.1:0-2350 GCA_964396865.1 uncultured Planctomycetales bacterium | reverse complement strand
AGTGGCGCGCAAAGCAGCTGCTGTATCCGTGGTAAAATAGGGATTGCCGGTACCGGCTACAAAAATAACCACTCGGCGTTTCTCCAAATGGCGAATAGCTCGGCGTAAAATATAAGGTTCAGCAATGGCATGCATTTGAATGGCTGTCATGACCCTTGTTTGCACGCCGATCTGCTCTAAAGCATTTTGTAAAGCAAGGCCATTAAGGACTGTCGCCAACATGCCCATATAATCTGCCACTGATCGATCTAAGCCAAAACGTTTAGATTCCACCTGCCCGCGGAAAATATTTCCACCACCCACCACCAAGGACATTTCCACTCCGGCCTCATGCACTTCTTTGATTTCTTGGGCCAATGACGCACACATTTCAACGTCGATGCCATGCTGCAGACGACCGAGCAGGGCCTCTCCACTTAATTTCAACAATACTCTCTTATAAGCGGGTATTTTATTCATCATTATTCTCCGACTTTAAAACGCACGAAACGCCCCACTACGATATTTTCACCGATCTTGGCTATCAGCTCATTTAATAAGTCATAAATATTCTTGGCCGGATCTTTGACATAAGCTTGTTCTAAAAGGCAATGGGCCTTAATAAAAGCCTGCTTATCGGCTTCTTTGGCCAACACGTCCGCCGGAACATCTTCCTTTTTAATATATTTCGGATTTAAAGCTGCGATCTGTAGGGCCAGATCACGGGTGAACTTACAAAAATCTTCGCTGCGGGCCACGAAATCGGTTTCGCAATTGACTTCAACAATGACTCCGATTTTATTACCGTTATGAATATAGGCCTCTACACGGCCTTCGCGGACAGAACGATCGCTCTTTTTAGCGGCCATTTCAAGTCCGCGTTTACGTAAAAATTCTTTGGCTTTATTAAAATCGCCCTTGGCTTCTTCCAGGGCTTTTTTACAATCAATAACGCCGCAAGAGGTTTCTTCCCGAAGACGTTTAATATCATTCGCTGTTGCCATCATATTTAAGTCTTCCGCCTTATTAAGCCGCTACTTCCTGTGCTTGAGCCTCTTTTTGCACTTTCTTGCCTTCCAAGAACTCCTGCCGGCCTTCAATGATACTATCGACAATCAAGCCGGTAATAAATTTAATGGATTTGACCGCATCGTCATTGCCCGGGATAGGATATGAGATCAGATCAGGATCTGAGTTGGTGTCAATAAGACCTACGACCGGAATACCCAGACGATTGGCTTCAGCTACGGCAATTTCTTCTTTTTTCGTGTCTACGATAAAAACAGCCTGGGGAGGCGTTCCCATATCACGGATACCGCCTAAATCACGGATTAACCGCTCTTTTTCTTTCATTAATAAAGAGGCTTCTTTTTTGGTCAGGCGACTGACCGTACCGTTGGTTTCCATTTTCTCAATGTCAACTAATTTTCGGACAGATCTCTTGACGGTTTCCAAGTTGGTTAAAAGCCCTCCCATCCAGCGGTTTTTTACATAAAACATGCCACAGCGCATGGCTTCTTCTTCAATGACCTGCTGGGCCTGTTTTTTAGTGCCCACAAAAAGGATCTTACCGCCTTTGGCCGCAACGTCACGGATAGCATCGCGCGCGGCATTGAGCGAATCGACCGTCTTTTCAAGGTCTATAATATAAATACCACCACGTTCCCCGAAAATAAATCTTTTCATTTTGGGGTTCCAACGGCGGCTTTGATGGCCAAAATGTACGCCTGCTTCCAACAACTTCTTGATCAATTCTGTTGCCATAATTTTTAGTTCCCTTAATTTGAGCATCATGCCTTCAAAGGTGGCATTTAAAGTTAAATTGAAAAGTTAGTATATCAAAGCTCCTTATATTTGCAATATAATTTTATTATAAACCGGCAGGTTTAAACTGGGTTTCATAAAGCCTGCGGTATAGAGGAGTGGAAAACAGCAAATCATCATGTTTGCCCATTCCAACGATCCTGCCCCCTTCCAGCACCACAATCTTGTTGGCCTTCATGATCGTAGAGAGACGATGGGCAATGGCAATAACCGTACGCCCCTGCATCAGCTTGTCCAAAGCTTCCTGTACGAATTTTTCGGATTCGGAGTCCATCTGGGAGGTAGCTTCATCTAATATCAAAATCGGCGGATTCTTCAAAACGGCCCGCGCGATAGTCAAACGCTGCTTTTCTCCCCCTGAAAGCCGGAATCCTCGGTCGCCGATAAAGGTGTCGTAACCTTTAGGCATTTTCTCGATGAAATTATTAGCAAAAGCCATTTGCGCCGCTGTCTGGATCTGGTCGGTGGTCACATCAAAAGTTCCGTAAGCAATATTATTTTTAACGGAATCATTAAAAAGGATCGCCTCCTGGGTCACAATGCCCAC
>CAYNGE010000214.1:0-2359 GCA_964396865.1 uncultured Planctomycetales bacterium | reverse complement strand
CGATGCGCATACCGCCATCGGTGATCATGGGAATATATTTACCGCGACGTTTGAAATAATAATCACGGGCGGAGCAGCAGTCGACGGTCGCGGTAATCTGCGGCACTCCGATACCTAAAACACCGCGGGAGGTACAGGCCGCGCCCGGTCCGATACCGACCAACACCGCGGAAGCGCCAGCTTCCATGATTTCCAAAGCCATGTCATACGTCACCACATTACCGATAATCACCGGCACTTTGGAAGTCTTGCAAAATTCTTCTAAATCTAAAATCTTATACTCTGTGGCAATATGTCGCACCGAAGCAACGGTGGACTGCACGATAAAAATATCTACTCCGGCATCAATGGCAATTTTGGAAAAAAGATCCGCATTTTGCGGGATACAGCTGACAATCGCCGGCACCTTGGCTTCTTTGATCTGCTCTATGCGTTTGGCAATTAATTTTTCTTTAACAGGGAATTTGGTATTATCGTAAAGGCTCTGGACAAGTTTGGTTGCTTCCTCAGGGGTAGCAGAAGCTATTTGCTCTAAAATTTCACCGGGATGATCATACCGGGTCTGAATGCCATCGAGGTTTAAAACCGCGATACCGCCAAGTTTGCCCATGGCGATAGCAAAATTGACATCCACGACCCCGTCCATGGATGCCGCCATAATAGGCACAGTAAATTTATGTTTACCCAGAATAAAGGTGGTGTCCACTTCACCGGGATTGACCGTCACGGTTCCCGGAACCAAAGCTACTTCGTCAAACCCATAACACCTGCGGGCCCTGCGGCCAATACCGATCCAATCAGCCATTACTTAACCCCCATGATTTCAATGAGATAGAAGCTAAAAAAAATAAAAATAAAAAGAAATTTGAAGCGAAATTATACCCCACTAAGGTAAAAAAGTCAACAATAATTAGTCGCTTGCGACTTCAAAGAAATTGGGCCTTTTAATTAAAAAGGCCCCCCGCCAAAGTTTTTGACAGGAGGCCTTTTTAATTAAAACTATTTTTTAATACATCCCACCCATACCGCCGCCACCTGGCATCGGAGGCATGGCCGGCTTTTCCTTTTCAGGAACGTCCGTCACTAAACATTCTGTGGTTAAAAGCAGTGCCGCGATGGACGCCGCGTTTTGTAAGGCATAGCGGGTGACCTTGGCCGGATCAATGATCCCTGCTTTGATCATATCCACATACTGGTTGGATTCAAAATCATAACCGAAGCTGACATCTTTTTCGTTGGATAAATGCTCAAAGATTACAGAGCCTTCCAAGCCGGCATTGAAAGCCAATTGACGAAGCGGGCTCTCCAAAGAACGGCGCACAATTTCGGCCCCGGTTTTTTCATCACCCTGGAGGTCAATTCCTTCCAAATCCTTGATGCAGCGCAAAAGGGCCACTCCGCCGCCGGGAACAATGCCTTCTTCCACGGCCGCGCGGGTCGCGTGCAAAGCATCTTCGACACGGGCCTTCTTTTCCTTCATTTCCGTTTCCGTGGCAGCGCCCACATTGATGATGGCCACCCCGCCGGAAATCTTGGCCAAACGTTCCTGTAATTTTTCCTTATCATAAGAAGAATCAGTATTTTCGATCTGATTTTTGATCTGGGCTAAACGGCTTTTGATGTCCGTCTGTTTTCCCTCGCCCTGCACGATCGTGGTATTATCCTTATCAATTTTGACTTTCTTGGCGCGGCCTAGATCGGCAACGTCAATATTCTCGAGTTTAAGTCCCAAGTCCTCGGTGATGGCCTTGCCGCCGGTTAAGACAGCAATGTCTTTAAGCATTTCCTTACGGCGGTCGCCGTAACCGGGCGCTTTGACCGCGGCGCAATGCAAAGTGCCCCGCATTTTGTTGACCACTAAAGTTGCCAAAGCTTCACCTTCGACCTCTTCGCAGACGATCAATAAAGGACGCCCGCTTTTGGCCACTTTTTCCAAGATCGGCAATACATCCTTGATGCTGGAGATCTTCTTTTCATAAAGCAGAATATAAGGATCTTCCAATTCGCAGGTCATCTTTTCCATATCGGTTGAAAAATACGGGGAAAGATAACCCTGATCGAACTGCATGCCCTAAACGATCTTTAAGTCCGTATTGATGGTCTTGCTTTCTTCGACGGTGATAACGCCGTCTTTGCCGACCGCCTCAAAAGCCTCGGCGATCTTCTTGCCGATGACATGGTCATTATTGGCCGCGACCGTGGCCACCTGCTCGACCTCTTTGGAATTCTTAAGGTCTACTTTTTTGGAGATCTTTTCTAATTTGGCCACAACACGTACAACCGCCAATTCGATCCCGCGCTTTAAAGCCATGGGGTTGGCGCCTGCGGTAACGTTCTTTAAACCTTCACGGTAAATGGC
>CAYNGE010000213.1:0-2382 GCA_964396865.1 uncultured Planctomycetales bacterium | reverse complement strand
GAGACATGATGGATAAAAAGAATGTTCTTTTGCATAAATTAAACGCTGTATCCCTTGGCGCTCAAAAATCTTGATACAACGTCAACCACATAATCGCATTGACTAATATCAATACCCTGATGGCAGCCGATATGTGTTCCGTGGTCGGAACAATACTCCGCCTGTGGAAAATCGCCCAGCTTATGCCCCATGAACTGATAACTGTCCGTCTGGGTCGGGAGACAATAAAACAAATTACGCGAATCCACTCCTTGTTTCTCCAAGTAGGTCACGAACTCATCCTTGGTAAAATTAAGACCGGGCTTGAGGATGATAGAAAAGGCGTGCGGACCTAGGATCTCGCGGCCTTCTTCTTTCAGGTACCAAAAATATTTTTCAAATTTTGCAAAAGCTTTGATCAAATAACGCACATTGCGGCGGCGTTTTTCCAAAATATCATGAAATATCTCAATATTGCCCAAACCCACCGCGGCCTCAATTTCATTCATCTTGGCAGAAAACCCGATACGTTTAAAACGGAATTTCCCGTCAATGCCGTGATTGCGCAAGGACCGCGCGGCCTCGGCCATCCGTTCGTTATTAGTGATGACCATGCCGCCTTCAATGGTCGTGATGATATGCGCGGCGTACAGCGAAAAACAAGCCATGTCGCCGATGGTTCCGATCTTTTTATCTTTGTACCGGGCCCCATGCGCTTCGGCCGCATCTTCTATGACATAGAGCTTATGTTTTTTGGCAATGGCCATGATCTCATCCATGGCCGCGGGCTTGCCCATCAAGTGCACCGGCATGATGGCACGCGTACGCGGGGTAATGGCCATTTCGATCTGATCCGGATCGATGTTTAAAGTTTCCCGCTTGACATCCACAAAGACCGGCCTCATGCCTGCCTGTAAAACCGCATTGCCGGTGGCGACAAAAGTCAACGCCGGAATAATGATCTCATCCCCACGGCTGGCGCCGAAATCATAAAGCACCGCGCAGGCAATGGCATCCGCATCCGTGCCGCTGGAAACCGCGATGCCGTATTTAACTTCAAAGATCCCGGCGAACTTATCTTCAAATTCTTTAACATATTTACCTTTGGTCAACCAGCGGCGGGAAATCGCCTCATCAATGAGCTTACGGGCCTTATCCGTGATCGATACCGTGCCAAAAGGGACCTTATAGCCCGCCTTAGCGGATTCCTGTCCGTCCCTGATAGCCGTTGTTTTATTAAAATCTGCGCTCTTCATCCCCGTCCTTTCAATGTTTTCAAATGCTCCTGCGCCCAGTGGTAGCGCTCTGGGGTCCCGATATCAATAAAACGGTTTTCCACTTTAAAAGCGTAAAAACCCTTTCCGATCAAATGAGGGAAAAAATCATACTCCATCGAAAATTTAAGAGGAGTATCGATCAAAGAAAACGCCGCACGATTAAAACAATAGGTCCCGGTGTTGATAAAAGCGCTCATCATCACCGGCTGTTTCTCTTTAAAGGCCTGAATGCCGCCCCCTTGGTCTATTTCAATGGTCCCATAATCACGGGCATCCGTCATAAGGGTCACCGCCAATGTCACCTGGGCTTTTTGTTTTTGATGAAAAGCGATCAGGCGCTTATAATCGATGACACAAAAGCAGTCCCCGTTCATCGCCAGAAAATGATCCCCGTCAACGAGACGAGAGGCCTGCTTGAGCGCCCCGCCGGTGCCTAAAGGAGCATCTTCCCTGGAAAAAATGATCTCACGGTCACGGTATTTATTTTTAAAGTACTCTTCAACCTTATCGCCGCCGTGGCCGATGCATAAGATGAAACGCGACGCCCCCTGGGAGGCAATATAATCTATGAGAATTTCCAAAAACGGCTGATCGCCGATCTTGGCCAGGACTTTTTGCGCGCCTTCAGTGACGGCATTGAGGCGTTTGCCCAAACCGCCGGCTAAGATAACCACATCGGGGAACATATTATTTAATGAGGCCGCTGTCAGGTTGATAAAAAATGATCTGGCTGCCTAAATTCTCAAATTTGATGGGGACTTCCAGCAGGTCAACTAGGGCATGGCGTATCTTGTCTTTCTTCAACGGCTCAACGAAGATCAACAAAAATCCGCCGCCGCCCGCTCCCAATAACTTGCCGCCCAAAGCCCCGGCCTTGATGGCCGCAGCATACAGATCATCAATGTGAGAAGTGGATATTTTATCCGACAATGTACGCTTGAGCTTCCAGCTTTCATCTAAAAGGCGGCCGAATTTCAGCAGATCATTGCCGTTTAAAACTTCAACGGCCTGGCGGACCATTTCATACATACGGCCCAACTCCGCTTTTTTTTGAGGGATATTTTTAATCTGCACTTGCGCGATCTCCGAGGCATAACGGGAGAACCCCGTAAAAAAAAGCATCAAA
>CAYNGE010000212.1:0-2383 GCA_964396865.1 uncultured Planctomycetales bacterium | reverse complement strand
GTTGGTAGACATAGACGGGCTTGCCTGTAAGACAGGCTTCAGAGATCATCGATATGGAATCGCCGGTGGCAACGATCACATCCGCTAGGCCTAATAGGCCGAAATAAGGGTTTTCACCCTGGCCGTCCCAAATGTAGGCAGGGGTTTTTTGCAGGCGCGATCGTAATATTTCTTCATTGGCTTTCCCTGTACGGCGCGAGGGCGTGATGGCGATCCCTCCGCCGGTGTTTTTGGCCGCCTCTGAGAGCATGTCCGCAAGACGGCCGGCGGATGCCGCGGAAAAATCCTGGTGTTTGTTCTTGCCGCCGACTAAGACGCAGATCAGGGGCCGCGGCAATCCGGCCAAAAGCCCGCGGAAATGTTCAGCCGCGTAACTAAGTTTTTCCCGGCTGACACGGGAAATGGCGCCTTTCGTGACTAGAACATTACTACCGCGCACTTGGTCATGCGCGGGTACGATAACAACGTCAAATTGTTTAGGGTCGACATGCGGGGCTTGAATGTGAACGGTAAATGTCCTCCCCGCGCTGGCTTTACGGATAAAGACAGAAACAGGAACGCTTTGGCGGCCGCAAGAGATCAACATATCCGGCCATGGGGGAAGAAGGCCGTGGTTTTTGGGCAGCAGTTGTTGCCACAGGCTTCGCGGTTTTTTGATCTCCTTAAGACAGTAGGGAAGGCCCAGGGCCTCGGCAAGGCCGACGGCCTGGTTTTGCAGGCCCACCAGGTTCTCGGTAACAACCCAGCATGAGGAAATGTTCATAAGGTAAACTACTGCTTATGAATAATTTTGTCAAATAAATACTCCAAGATATTATAGGATTTTTTATTTACACTCAATTTATGCGGTGATAAGATGAATAAAGTTTAAAATGAGGAGGGAGAAGAAATGGCAAGCATAAACAGCGCGGAATTATTAAAAGATAAAGACATCTTGGATGAAATTAACAGATACAAATGGCTCGAAAGCGAGAAATCAGGTTCAGATATCGGATTTGAAAGGGCTTCCAGGGAGTGGATCAATTCTTATTCCAAGCAATACTTCGAAAGCCATCCGGGGAAATCCACTATTCTTTGGGTCAAATCGCAGCCATTGTTCAGCCTTTTAAATAAAGAAATTAAATTAAATTAACGCGTTAAAATATCAGTTAAGGAGGGCACTGTGTTATTACGTTTATTATCAGTTCTTATTTTGGCTTTAGCCGTCAGCGGCTGCGCTACCAGCCAGACCAGGATCCAAAATGAACAAATTGAATCACGCCTCACCGATCTTGAGAAAAAGTCTGAAGCCAGGGATGCGGAGATCACGGATCTACAATATTCGGTCAAGGACCTGTCCGGTAAAGTAGAATCTGCCAAATCAGCCGAGCCCAATCAGTCAGCCGAAGAATCCGCGGCGCAAGTCAAAGGGGTTAAACCTTCAAACGCTTCTTATAGCTCTCAAATCATCCGGGTCAGTGTCAGTCCCGAAGATGTACAGACAGTTCTTAAGGCTGCCGGTGTTTATACAGGCCCTGTGGATGGCAAGATAGGGCCTGGGACCAAAGCGGCGATCATAGAATTTCAGAAGAGCCACGGCCTTAAAGCCGACGGAGTTTTAGGTAAAAAGACCTGGGAAGAATTAAAAGCATATTTAAAGTAGGAAATATTAAAAAGGGGACACTTTTATAAAAAGGGGACACTTTAATGTGTCCCCTTTTTATGTCATCACTATTTATTTTGTGTTACAATACCCGCCCATGACCCCAAAACCCGTTGATTTGAATAATATTTCCCAAGAAGAGCTGTTGGCTACGCGTATATGCGACCTTCCCATTGCCATTGAAGGCACATGGCTTGAGGAATGTGTTAAAGAGTTATATGGAGAGCTGCGTTCGCGCGGGCTGGTGTTTTATCCCGAATGTTATCTGGCGGATGAGTGGCTGACGCCCGAGGGAGAGGTGGCGATCGGCATACCCTTTTATTTGGCCCATCCGGTATTGATAAAACTGGAGCGCCACATGATGTTGGAGGCTGAGGGCGAAGGCAAGCCTTGGTGCATGCAGCTTTTACGCCACGAGGCAGGGCATGCTTTTTCTTATGCGTATAATCTGCATAAAAAACGCCGGTGGCAGGAAATATTCGGCTCCCCCAAGGAAGGCCATGTTTATAAATTCAAACCTTACAGCAAAAGCTATGTGCGCCATCTGGACGGCTTTTACGCCCAGTATCATCCTGACGAGGATTTTGTCGAGACCTTTGCGGTGTGGCTGACCCCGGATTCTAACTGGCTGGAAAAGTACCGGGGCTGGAAGGCTCTGGATAAATTGCAATTTGTCAACGGACTGATGAGTTCTATCAAGGGGGTGGCGCCGCTTAAGCCCCGGGGGAGAAAATTATGGCA
>CAYNGE010000211.1:0-2396 GCA_964396865.1 uncultured Planctomycetales bacterium | reverse complement strand
CAATAAGATCCTCAAGGACATCATCGTCAAATACAAGACGATGAAAGGTTTTGATGCTCCGTATATTCCGGGCTGGGATTGTCATGGCCTGCCCATTGAGCATCAATTGCTCAAAGACATGAAGGCGTCTAAGACGGACTTTGACACATTGGTCTTCCGCAAAAAAGCGCATGAATACGCGATGAAATTCGTCGGCGTTCAGCGCGAGGAATTCAAACGTTTGGGGATTTTTGGCCAATGGGATGATCCGTATTTGACATTGACCCCCGAGTATGAATATTGGATCTTAAGATCATTGGCGCAGTTGACCAAAGAAGGCTATGTGTACCGCAGTTTAAAGCCGGTCAACTGGTGCTTTAGCTGTGAAACCGCCTTGGCCGAGGCCGAAGTTGAGTATGAAGACCATACTTCTCCGACGGTATATGTGCGTTTTCAGGTTGAGAATCCTCAAGTTTTGGATTTGCCAACGAATAAAAAAGTTTCTTTGTTAGTTTGGACGACGACACCATGGACATTATTGGCAAATGTGGCGGTCGCCATCAATGCAAATTCCAAATATGAGTGGGTGGATTTAGGAAACGAAATTTTAATCATTGGAAAAGGATTATCGCAGCGGGTATTGCCTCAAAAGTATAAAATAATGGATGAGATCGAAGTGTCGGATTTAACAAAGGTCACTTACATACATCCTTTTGGCAAGAGGGATCATTGTCCGGTTGTTACTGCGGACTATGTTACCAACGAAGATGGTACCGGCTTAGTCCATACAGCACCAGGGCATGGGCAAGACGATTTTCAAACTGGTTTACGCTACGATCTGCCTCTCTTAATGCCCGTTAACTCTAAAGGTGTTTTTACCAGCGAAGGCGCTCCGTTTGCCGGTCAGCATGTTTTTAAAGCTAACGAGCAGATCATTGCCGATCTTAAAGCCCGAGGTCTTTTGTATGCTCAGGTAAATATTCAGCATAGTTATCCTCATTGTTGGCGCTGCAAGAATCCCATCATTTTCAGGGCGACCGAACAATGGTTTTTGAACATGGACCATAAGGATTTGCGCGGTCAATTAAGGGAAGTTATTGAAAAAAAAGTCGAGTGGATCCCTTCTGCCGGACGCGAGCGCATTTTGGGCATGGTCAACACCCGTCCGGATTGGTGTCTTTCACGTCAACGCCTTTGGGGTGTGCCCATTCCTGCTCTCATCTGCGGGGGATGCAAGGGCCAGCAAAAACTTTTTGTTGAGGTCATTTCGCATGTGGCCCTTCTGGTCAAAGAACACGGCAGCGATGTTTGGTTTAAGGAAGATTTAAAGGAACTTTTGCCTAAGGGATTTACATGCCCTGACTGTGGCGGCCATGATTTTCACAAGACCCAAGATATCCTGGATGTTTGGTTTGATTCCGGGGTAAGCCACAGGTACCTTTTTCATGAAATGGTCCGCACGCCGCCGCCGGCGGATCTGTATTTGGAAGGCTCTGACCAGCATCGCGGATGGTTTCAGTCCTCATTGATCCCGTCGGTTGCGATCGATAAAAAAGCGCCTTACCGGCAGGTATTGACCCATGGTTTTGTGGTTGACGGACAGGGACGTAAAATGTCCAAATCTTTGGGGAATGTGATTGGGCCCCAAAAGATCATGGATACTTATGGCGCTGAGATCCTGCGTTTATGGGTAGCGTCCTCATCTTATAATGAGGACGTCCGCATATCTCAAGAGATCATTGACCGCCTGGTGGATGCTTACCGGAAGATCCGCAATACTTTGCGTTATTTATTGGGCAATTTGCACGGTTTTCAGCCGGATCAACATATATTGGAATATGACCATATATTGGAACTCGATCGTTGGGCTTTAAACCGTTTGGCGCGTACCATCGAAGCTTTGGACCTTGGTTATGAGCGGTATGATTTTGTGCAAGTATTTAAAACAGTTTACAGTTTTTGCAATGAAGATCTATCGAGCATTTATCTTGACATCCTTAAGGACCGACTGTATACTTTCCCCGCTCAATCAAAGGAGCGATTGAGTGCGCAAACAGTTCTTTATTATATCCTTGATGCATTGACCAGGGTTTTAGCGCCCGTGATGTCTTTTACCGCCGAGGAAACGCTGGAATCCAGCCCTAAGCGAAAGACAGGTGCTGCAGGCAGCGTGCATGGTTTAAGCTGGCCGGTGGTGGATAAACAATGGGTCTCTGCGGATATAGAAGCCAGGTTTGAAAAACTCCTTGATATGCGCGTTTTGGTGCTGAAGGCCTTGGATGAAAAAAGAAAGGCCGGAGAGATCGGCAGCGGCTTACAGGCCAAGGTCATGATCTCAATGCCAGATCAGGACAGCTTGCAGTATTTCAGGTCATTTAAGGATGCAGCATCAATTTGCATCGTATCTCAGATAGAAT
>CAYNGE010000210.1:0-2396 GCA_964396865.1 uncultured Planctomycetales bacterium | reverse complement strand
TTTGGTCATGAAACGGATCCCCGGCTGGAAGGTTATGAGAGGGGGCAAGTTTCTTCTTTAGGTGCTGTGGCCGTGGATACCGGGAAATTTACCGGTCGTTCCCCTAAAGATAAGTACATCGTTAAGGATAAGGTAACTGAAAATACCGTTTGGTGGGCTGATGGCAAGGCTTCCGGTTCCGATAATAAACCCATTAATAAGGAAACTTGGAAGCATCTTAAAGATTTGTCCGTCAAGCAGTTAAATGGCAAAGAGTTGTATGTCATGGATGGTTTTTGCGGGGCTAACCCGGACACCCGTATCAATGTGCGTTTAGTGACCGAAGTGGCCTGGATGGCGCATTTTTTCAAAAATATGTTCATCCGTCCGACCCGGGAAGAATTAAAGACTTTTAAACCGGATTGGACCATTTTAAATGCCTGCAAGACCTCTTGCGCGGATTTTGCCAAGTATGCTTTGCGTTCAGAGGTGTTTGTCGCTTTTAATATCACCGAACGCATGACAGTGATAGGCGGCAGCTGGTACGGCGGGGAGATCAAAAAAGGCATTTTTTCGATCATGAATTATTTTTTGCCTTTAAAAGGCATCGGTTCTTTCCATTGCTCGGCGAATATGGGGAAGAAACAAGATACAGCTTTGTTTTTCGGCCTATCGGGCACCGGCAAGACGACTTTGTCAACCGACCCCAAACGGGCGCTCATCGGTGATGATGAGCATGGTTGGGACAACAACGGTGTATTTAATTTTGAAGGCGGCTGTTATGCCAAATGCATTGGCCTAACCTCCCAGCGTGAGCCGGAAGTTTATGCCGCCATCAGGCGTAACGCTCTTCTTGAAAATGTCGATATGGACACGCAAGGCCGTATTGATTTTGCTTCCCAGAAAAAGACCGAAAATACCCGCGTTTCCTACCCGATGGACCATATTGAAAACATCGTTAAGCCGGTGTCAAAAGGCGGTCATCCGTCCAAAATTATATTTTTAGCCTGTGATGCTTATGGAGTGCTTCCTCCCGTGGCCAAATTAACCAAAGAACAGGCGATGTATCATTATTTAAGCGGCTATACCGCTAAGGTGGCAGGGACAGAGCTGGGAATAAAGGAGCCGCAGGCGACTTTTTCCGCTTGTTTCGGAAAGGCGTTTTTGCTGGTGCATCCGACTATCTATGCCAAAATTCTAGCCCAAAAAATGCAGGAGCACGGCTCTTGCGCTTACCTTATTAATACCGGCTGGATCGCCGGGCCTTATGGGGTGGGTTATCGTATACCTTTGCAAGATAACCGTTTGGCCGTGGATGCTATTTTAGACGGGAGCCTTGATCAAAGCGCTTTTGAAACATTGCCGGTTTTTAATCTCAGGATCCCCAAACATATCAATGGCGTGGATGATAAGACTTTAAACCCGCGTAATTTATGGGCGGATAAAAATGCTTATGATGCCGCCAGCCGCAAGCTTGGGAGCCTGTTCGTCGAGAATTTCAAGATCTTTACCGATACGCCCATTGGTCAAGGCTTAGTTAACGCGGGCCCGCAGATATGCTAAACGATATCCTGGTCTGTTTTATCCCCATGTTTTTTACCGTTGACCCTATCGGCATTCTGCCGGTGTTTGCGTCTTTGACCCAAGGCCTTAACTCTCACCAGAAACGTGAAATTATCATTCAGTCTTTAATAACGGCAAGCCTGGTGGCGGTGGGTTTTATTATTTTAGGCAAGGTCATTTTTCATTTTTTGGGCATCACCATGGGGGATTTTATGGTGGCCGGCGGGGTGATCCTTTTTTGCCTGGCCATGGTGGATTTGACCTCTCAGGGTAAGACCCGTTGGGGAGGGACCAAAGAACTGGGAGCTGTTCCTATTGGAACTCCGCTCATTGTCGGTCCCGCCGTATTGACGATCTCATTGATGTTAGAAAGCGTGCATGGCCTTTTTTCAACGCTTGCGGCGGTATTTCTTAATATAGCCATAGTGGGGATCGTCTTTATCTATTCTGATGTTTTGATGCGTTTTTTGGGCAAATCCGGATCCCGCGCTTTGTCCAAAGTAATGATGCTTCTCTTGGCCGCCATCGGGGTCATGATGGTCCGGCGCGGTATAATTGAAATAATGAGCGGTCGCAATCCCTTTTAACATCCTTCTTTATGTATGTATTCAAAAAATTTATAACAGCTATTGTTCTGGCGGTATTTTTTATCATAATGTTGGCCGGCGCGGCGTTCGTTTATTTGGTTGTAACGCCTTCGGGCGGCAAGATACTGATACGTTGTTTTTTAAGAGAGTCCGCCTCCATTGCCGTCACGAGTATAGGCCAGTATCAAGGCACTCTTCAGAAGGGCTTTATTTTTAAAGATGTGGAAGTCCGGGGCCTGCCATATCTGCCGGATGCTTTGGTACGCA
>CAYNGE010000209.1:0-2397 GCA_964396865.1 uncultured Planctomycetales bacterium | reverse complement strand
TCGTCAACGTATCCCTCAGGCGGCCCCATCCGTGATCAGCCGGGTTTTTCTTGACGGCGATTATTGGCATATGGATATTCAGACGCCATTCAAACAGCCAACGGACATTATATTTTTTCCATTTCGCAATGATGTGATCGAACATGCCGCCCCTCAAAAAACCAGGGAAACCGGTTATGGGTACCAGGTGATCTTGATCAAATCCCATATTTACCCGGGATCTCTGAAGGCGCTGGAGGGGGTCGCTGTCAATCCTTTAGGCTGGGATGAGAAGGGCCGGATCAAGGCCGCCGTTATTTACGCCCCCTTAGAGCCGGCTTTTCCGCGGGTATCTTTTTTAATGGCGTGTCTCTTTGGGTTGATCGGCGGTTTGATCCTTAATTTAATGCCCTGTGTACTGCCGGTCTTATCGATCAAAGTCCTTCATTTAATTGACCGTCATCCGGATAAGAAAATAGCCCTGCGGCATGCTTTGATCTATGCACTGGGCGTGCTGGCTTCGATGTGGGCATTGGCTTTGCTGCTGTTTGTTTTAAAATCAGCGGGTCAATTTACCGGCTGGGGATTCCAATTTCAATCGCCGGTCTTTGTTTTCGTCATGGCTGTGATCTTGTTTATTTTAGCTCTTAATCTTTTTGGTGTTTTTGAGATCCCAACTCCGGGTATCGGCCGTTGGCCGGTGCGTCAAGGGGGTTATCAGGCCAGTTTTTTAAGCGGTATATTGACAACTATTGTGGCCACTCCTTGTACCGCGCCTTTTATGGGGGCCGCGCTGACGGCGGCCATAAGCCAGCCGGGGATCGTGGGACTTGGGATATTCACATTCTTAGGATTAGGACTGGCCTGTCCCTTTGTGCTATTAAGTGCTTTTCCATTTCTTTTATCTTTCATTCCAAAACCGGGCCCGTGGATGATCCATTTAAAGAATATGTTAGGGGCTGTTTTAATAGGGTGCGTCATTTGGTTATTATGGGTGTTTGGACTAGAGACCGGATCAGGCACGGGACTCATATGGTCCCATCAACCGTCCGTCGGGATCCATTGGCAAAAATATTCTCCGTCGGCTGTGGCCCAAGCGCGGGAGGCGGGCCGCGGTGTGTTCATAGATTTTACAGCCGGATGGTGCATCAATTGTCAGATCAATGACCGTGTGGTATTGCAGAGTCCCGGCGTTATCAAGGCTTTTAAGGATGAAGGGATCGCTGCTTTTAAAGCGGATTGGACTAAATATGATCCTGCTGTCAGCCGGGCTTTATCTTCATTTGGCCGCAGCAGCATTCCGGTTTATGTCTTTTATCCGCCGGGTGCCGATGCTCCCATGATCTTGCCTCAGCTGATAACATCTAAAATGATCTTGGAGCAGATCAAGAGTGCCGATAAAAAATAGGCCGTTTTTCTAATATGGACATTAAGGAAACGGCACAAATCTGGGAATCATTTTAAAAAGTAATATTAAAGAAGGAGGCTTTATGATAAGGATCAAACAAATATTGATAAGCGTTGTTGCGGTGTTGTTATTAGTTCCCGGGATGGCATGGGCCCAGGTGGTTAGCGGCCAAATGGCGCCCAACTTTACCTTAACAGATACTAACGGTCAAAAGCTTACATTGTCAGACTGTAAAGGTAAATATGTGGTCTTGGAATGGTTTAATCCTGAATGCCCGTTTGTGAAAAAACATTATAACAGCGGCAATATGCCTAAATTACAAAAAGAGTACACGGCCAAAGGGGTGTTGTGGTTTTCCATCAATTCTTCCGCCCCCGGAAAACAAGGGAGCTTTACGCCGCAAGGGTTTAACCAATTTATGAAAGACAAAGGAGCCGCACCGACAGCGGTTTTGTTAGATACGGATGGCAAGGTCGGCCGTTTATATGACGCCCAAACCACCCCGTCCATGTTTGTGATCAACCCAATGGGGATATTAATTTATCAAGGGGCCATTGATGATACCCCTAGCGCGGATATCGTTGATTTAAAAACAGCTAAGAACTATGTTAAGGCGGCCCTTGATGAGGCCATGAATGGTAAACCTGTTTCGGTCACCGCTACTAAATCATATGGCTGTTCGGTTAAATATGCAAAATAGGAGATGTTCCTATTTTGATCGTTTATGGAAAAAATAACCAGCTTACAAAATGTGATCATTAAGAAAGCCCAAGCTTTGCGTGAAGCCAGCCAGCGCCGCGCTTGCGGGATGACTATTATTGACGGCGCCCGTGAGATCAAGCGGGCATTTGAGGCCGGCATTATTTTAGACAAAGTTTTTTATGTGAAGGGCCGGCAGACCCCGCCACAGGCGGGGCAGGCGGCTTTGCTTGAAAGATTATCCGGCGCAGGGATCGCGACAATTGAGGTCAGTCCTTTGGTCATGGAAAAATTAGCTTACGGAAAGCGGC
>CAYNGE010000208.1:0-2408 GCA_964396865.1 uncultured Planctomycetales bacterium | reverse complement strand
AGGCCATGGACCTCATGGAAGAATGCCGTTTGGCTTGCCTGCGTTTAACAAGCGGTGTAGACGCGGTATTGGATTTGACTAAATTGGATACGGGTAATTTAAGGCCCAACTTTGCCTGGTGCGAGGTCAAGGACATTATTGCCAACGCCCTCAAGCACGCAACAAGACAAGGTGATGAAAAGCGCATTCACGTGGATTGCCCGCAAGGCCCGTTGTATGTAAATGTTGATTTTTATATGATCACTCAGTCATTGAAGAACATTATTCACAATGCTTTTGTGCATGGCCCGGAAGGTAAAGACATCAATATCCATGTGCGCATTATGGACCAAAAGATCAGGTTGAGCGTCATTGATGAGGGAGAAGGCATCCCCAAAGAGGTTTTAGCCAAGATCTTTGACAAATTTTATCGGGGAGCAAAAACAAAAAAAGGCGGTTTAGGTCTTGGGCTTTCCATCGCCCGCCGTTTTGTCCAATTAAATGACGGTGATGTGGAAGCGGAGAATTTGTCCCCCCGTGGGTTTATGGTGACGATCACTTTACCGATGATGGAAAAAGAATAAAATGTCTAAGGGGCTTGTCCTTGTCATTGATGATGAACCGCAGATCCAAAAGCTGTTGGAAGTTATTCTCAATCACGCAGGCTATGAAGTTGTCATGGCCGCCAGCGGCGAAGGTGGCTTGGCGACCCTCGTCTATAAAAAACCTCAAGCCGTACTTTTAGATATGGGCCTGCCGGATATGGAGGGCTTTGACGTACTTGTGCGTATCAGGGAATTTAGCGATGTCGCGGTCATTATGGTTTCCGTGCGGGGGCAAGAGGAAATAAAAGTCAAATGTTTGGAAAGCGGGGCGGATGACTATATCACTAAACCATTTTCCGCCGTTGAACTGACAGCGAGGCTGTCAGCGGTATTGAGACGGAAAACGACCCCCGGGATCGTGGATGAAATTTTTGATAATACCGGGTTACGTGTCGAGTTTAGTGCCCACAAGGTTTTCCTTAACGGCAAAGCGGTTAAGTTAACGGCTATCGAATATGGTTTATTGACTTCATTGATCAAGAGCGCGGGGCGCGTGTTAACGATGCGCCAAATTTTAAGGGAAGTGTGGGGGACGGATAATGAAGAAAAATCGAATTCGGCAAGGGTATATCTTAATCATTTACGCCAGAAGATCGAAGACAATCCCGCCTGTCCTAAACGCATTATCAATGAACCGGGGATCGGCTACCGGTTTAATTTGCTCTAGAGCGTATCACCCTTATAATTTAGATTGCAGAGAGTTGGTTTTTTAAGTAGAATGATTTTAATCATCTTAAAACCCATGCCTCGGCAGGTGTGAAGCAATATCCCCTTTTAAGTTAAATTAATTTATGCACCCTTATAATTCCAATCGACCATTGCGCACAGGCGTACGTTCACAACCGGCGCAGCGTTCGGGCGAAGCTGAAAGAAAGTTTATCGCCGGCACACCCGTAGATCCTTCTCCACGCATACGCTTGGAAGACGGCAGTCAAGAATTGACGATGCGGGCCATGGATTTGATCTGTCCCATAGGGATGGGGCAGCGCGGATTGATCGTGGCGCCTCCGGGATCAGGCAAAACCACTTTCTTAAAGCATATATGTCAGGCGGTAGCCCGAGGCACGCCCCAAATAAAACTTTATTGCCTGCTTATTGATGAACGGCCTGAAGAGGTGACGGAATTCAAGAGGACTATTCCGGGCGAGATCCACTATTCTTCCATTGATCAAAGTTATGAGCATCATATTGAGATCGCGGACCGATTGATGCGCCAAGCCTTTGTTGAAGTAGCGGCAGGCGGGAATGTGATGATCGTTATTGATTCTTTGACGAGATTAGCGCGGGTGCATAACGCGCAAACGCGTTCCAGCGGGCGTACCATATCCGGCGGGGTGGATGCGCGCGCCCTTGAGGTGCCGCGCCGCATTTTTGGCGCTGCCCGCAAGATCGAACATGGAGGGTCGCTGTCGATCTTAGCCACGATCTTAATTGAAACCGGCAGCCGCATGGATGAAGTTATTTTTGAGGAGTTTAAGGGTACGGGCAATATGGAAATTGTCCTCTCACGCGAGATCGCCAACCATCGCATTTTTCCGGCCGTTGATATTGCCAAGAGCGCCACCCGTAAACAAGAATTGCTGCTGGACGCCGGTGAGCTTGGGCAGATCAACAAGCTTAGGCGTGGTTTGGCCGCGCTTTCCCCCCTTGAGGCGGCCGATGCGCTGGTTAAAAAACTTCAGCAATCTGCTACTAATAAGGAATTGCTTTCTGCGTTTAGTTAATTAAAATTAATTTGACAAACCGACAAAAATAGGGCATACTATCCTCGAGTTCGATTCAAGGATTGTGATCTTAGACCGCATGGTGTAGGTTCAGACCTTG
>CAYNGE010000207.1:0-2435 GCA_964396865.1 uncultured Planctomycetales bacterium | reverse complement strand
AACACCCGGCCCTTGGCGTCCCCGGCCAACATGACTTCCAAAAAAGCCTTATTAAACAGGTCCTGCTCTTTTTGAAATTCCCCATAGGTCTCTTTTTGGGCCACTCCGCCGCAGACAACGCCCTGGGTCGCAAAATAAGAAGGCGCCGTCAGGTCCATGGTGATATTAGTAAACGGTGTTTGAAAACCGACACGGGTCGGCACGTTCACATTAAAAACAAATTCCTGCAGGGCTTGTTTGACTTCTTCATAAGACAATTTATCGTAACGGATAAACGGGGCCAATAAAGTATCAAAATTAGAGAATGCCTGGGCACCTGCCGCTTCCCCTTGGAGCGTATAAAAGAAATTCACGATCTGGCCCAAGGCGCTGCGTAAATGTTTGGGCGGCTTGCTCTCCATTTTACCGGAAACGCCTTTAAAACCGACCGTCAAGAGGTCCTGCAAGTCCCAGCCCACGCAATAAACACTTAAAAGGCCCAAGTCATGGATGTGAAAATCGCCGTTTTGATGCGCGTCTTTAATGGACACTGGATAAATGCGGTTTAGCCAATAAAGTTTACTGACTTCGGAAGAAACGTAATGGTTAAGCCCTTGCAGGGAATAGGCCATATTGCTATTTTCATTCACGCGCCAATCGTGCTGACTAAGGTATTTATCCACGAGGTCCGTATTAAACTGTGAAATGATCTGGCGCATCTCGGCATGCTGTTGGCGGTAAAGGATATAGGATTTGGCTGTTTTGCGGTAAGGGGAAGACAGTAAAACCTCCTCAACGATATCCTGAATGCCTTCCACCGTCGGATTATCAATAAAGATCTGCTGGGCGATATTAAGGACCCTGACCGTCATCATCTGAGCTGTCTCTGCCCCAAATTCACCGGTGACGCCGCCGGCTTTGGTCAAGGCATTGGTGATCTTCTGCGGGTTAAACTCCTCTACTCTGCCGTTACGTTTGACAATTGTTGTAAATACCGCGATGGCCATATTCCCCTCCCCTTAACTTGTAAAATGTGTTTTACGAAAATCCCCGTGACGATCTATGGTTGCCTTCTCATCTAAAGGTGTATATTCATTAAAAGGCGCGTCATAAACAGAAACGACCGGCATGTCCTCAAATAATCTTTTAGCCCATTGTAAACGTTCGCGCTCCAAAGGTTTAACTCCGCACGGCCTTAGAGGCGTATCGAGTTGAACTTCATTGGCGCCTATAGCCCTGGATACCTCTACGATCTGCCGGACATTTTCAATGTTCTCGTCTATTAACATGACCTGTAAAGCCAATTTGCCCTTATATTCTTGGCGAAAATCCTTGATCCCTTGGATCATTTTTTCCAGATCAAGCGGACGCCCCCTATTGACCGTCTCAAAAAATAATTGATGCCCGGCATCCAGTTTGGCCAACACAAAATCCGCCGCCATCAGATCGTCGCGCACCTCCTGCATGGTCAGAAGCGACGAATTAGTCAACACCGCAACCTTCTCAGGCCTCACGGCCTTGATCGCGCGGATCATTTCTCCCAAATTTAAAGCAAGGGTCGGCTCGCCGCGTCCCGCGAAAGTAATATAATCCATGAAATGCAACGGTATGCGGCCGATCTCGTCCATCACATCCTTGAGGGGCACATAGACCTTGCGTTCATTGGTCAATTGCGCGGTTTTACCCAATTGACAATAAATACAGTCCATATTACAAATTTTATCTTTTGAGGACAGCGGATCGACCCCTAAAGAACGGCCTAACCGCCATGAATACACCGGACCGAAAACATATTGAAATGGATCAATCATGATAGAACCATCATGCCTTAAAATACAAAGAAAGGAAATAAGACAAACTACGTGAGGGCCTACGTAGTAACACGTAGAAAATGGAAGTGCCTGTCATTTAAAAACTGCGGCGGTCTTAAAGAGGCTTAAATAATTTTTCAGTTTTTCTTCATCGCGGGACAGGTCTAATTTGACAAACCTGACGCCTGCTTCAAAATTCCTTTTGGGTCTGGGGCCGGGTTCTTCCAACTTTTTGACCCACACCACTTCACAATCCACCAATAAAGGAAAAGAATTGACGGGCAATTCCAAAGCGGCCGAGAAATGCCGGCCTACTTTGGGATCTTCATTAATAACAAATCTTCCCCCGCGCAAAGAGAGGTCTTTGATATAGGAAAGGAAATGCGCACCGGAAGGCGAAGTGCCGGGGCTCATATTCTCACAAGTCGCCAAAACATTGACCGGCATTCTTCTAAAACTTCTTCTCTCATTTTTCTCTTTTTCCCTTACTGCCCCTTCCCTGTTTTTACCGCTAAAAACCTTCTCGATCTTTTTGATCAGGATATCCGGATCTTCAAACTTATAATAATAATCATCCGCGTTATAAATGAAAAACCGCTGTTCTTCTTTCCGAAGCGCGCTGCAGATAATGATCTTTTTATCCGG
>CAYNGE010000206.1:0-2487 GCA_964396865.1 uncultured Planctomycetales bacterium | reverse complement strand
AAAACGGATCTTTTTGATAATTGGTTTTAAGCAATACCGGGATCAAGGCCGTATGCCAATCATGACAATGGATAATATCCGGAGAAAAATCTATTTCTTTTAAGACCTGAAAACTTTTATGGCAGAAAAAAGCAAAACGATCCAGATTGTCCTGATAATCCGCGTCTCCTTCACCATACAAACCTTCCCTGCCGAAATAATGTTTATGCTCGATGAAACAAACCCGCACATTTTCACCGACCCGCACCATAGGCGTCGGGATCTGAATATTGGAAGTCTTATACCGCGGGGTGATAATGACAACCTCATGGCCTAATTTCTCTAAGGCCACAGGCAGGGCCCCGCACACATCAGCCAACCCGCCGGTCTTGGCAAACGGAACAACTTCAGAAGCGCAAAGGGCGATCTTCATCAGGCTATCTTCTCCATCTCAAGCCAATTGGGACCTGCTTTGAGGGACACTTTCATGGGCACGGATAGATCCATGGCATTTTCCATCTGTTGGCGCACAAGGGCCGCTATGGTTTTTAACTCTTCCTTGGGCACATCAAAGACCAGTTCATCATGGACCGTCATGATCATCGTCGAAGATAATTTCTCTGAAGCCATCTTCCGGCTGATGTTGACCATGGCGATCTTAATAATGTCCGCGGCCGTGCCCTGCATGGGAGCATTAACGGCCTGACGCTCGGCAAACTGGCGCAATCCCATGTTGCGATTATTGATGTCCGGCAAATAACGGCGGCGGCCGAACAGGGTCGTCACATACCCCAAATCACGGGCTTTTTGAATTTGTGCGTCTAAAAATTGACGCACCTTAGGGTAACGCAGAAAATATTTATCAATAAAATCCTGAGCCTCTCCTTGAGAGATCTTCAAATCCTTAGCCAAACCAAAAGCGCTCATGCCGTAAATGATGCCAAAATTGATCCGCTTGGCCGCATAACGCATTTTTTCATCCACTTTATTTTCCGGTACATCAAACATCAAAGAAGCCGTATAACGGTGGATGTCGCTATCCCCCTGGCAGGCCTTTTTTAAATGTTCATCGCCGGCTAAATGCGCCAAAATCCTCAACTCGATCTGGGAATAGTCGGCGGACAACAACACATGGTCTCTGGCGTATGGCACAAATGCTTTGCGGATGCGCTGGCCGAAATCCGTGCGTATGGGAATATTTTGCAAATTAGGATTATTGGAACTCAAACGTCCGGTTTCAGCACCGGCCTGATTGAAAGTCGCGTGCAGCCGCTGGGTTTTGGGGTCAACCAAGGCCGGCAAGGCATCAATGTAAGTAGATCTTAATTTCGCCATCTGCCGGTATTCCAAGATCAAGGCCGGTAAAGGATGTTTATCCGAAAGCCTGGTCAAAACTTCTTCATTTGTCGAAAATCCGGTCTTTATTTTCTTTATGACAGGCAGTTTGAGGCGTTGGAACAAGATTTCGCTTAATTGTTTGGGTGAATTGATATTAAAGGACGTCCCGGCGATCTTAAATAAAGACGCTTCACAATCAGCCATTTTAGCGGCGGATTCTTTGGATAATTCTTTTAGTACCGCAATATCTAGCCTGACGCCATTGGTTTCCATTTCAAAAAGCACGCCGGCAAGAGGCATTTCCACTTTATAAAAAAGGAATTCCAGATCCTGCTCTTTGAGCAGTTTCTTTTGAATGCCATACAATTCCCGCATGCCGTCATCACTGGCCCTTAAAAGCGGCATCTGATACCGGTCTTGGGTCTCGCCGGCCAATAAATAATGGGCTATATAGACGTCAAATATTTTTGTTTTTAATTGGTCTTGGCTGACTAAGCCGGCTTTAAGCAAAGATTTTAGATCATAGGCAATATGAACAGCTTTACCGTCGTCACTGCCTTCCACCCAGGCCTTCAGATCTCCCGCGGGCTTTTCAATAACGGCGTCCGCAGGCGCGTATTCATTGGCAAATTTACGGAATTCCAGTTCATTAAAAAGAGCGAATAACTTGTCCCGGTCCGGCTCGGGGAAAACCAGATCATCTAAAGCCGCATCCAAGGGTAATGCCGCCTCCAAAGTGGCCAATTCCTTACTTAAAAAAGCATCCTTGTGCCCGTCCGTCAATTTTTGACGAAGCCGATCGTCGGTGATCTTGTCCACATGCCGGTAAATCCCTTCCAAAGATTTAAACTCGCCGATGAGTTTCCGGGCGCCGACCTCGCCGATGCCTTTGACGCCCGGGATATTGTCAGAGGCATCCCCTGCTAAAGCAATATAATCCGTGATCTGTCCAGGGGATACCCCGAATTTTTCCACCACATCTTTGACATCAATGATCTTTCCTTCACGCGAGCTGTATAGTTTAATATGCTCCCCTACCAATTGGGACATGTCTTTATCATCCGTGGCAATGAACACATCAGAGTTTCCTTTGGCGAAACGCAAACTTAAAGTCGCCATGACATCATCGGCCTCAAAACCATCCATCTGAAAGATCGGAAAACCATAGGC
>CAYNGE010000205.1:0-2490 GCA_964396865.1 uncultured Planctomycetales bacterium | reverse complement strand
TGCCGCTATCTGTTTAGTTTCATCAAAAACCCGGCAAGGCCGCGGCCCAAGGCTTCGATAGAGGCCTGCTGCTTGAGGTCTTTAAGTTTTCCATCCGGGCCAAAGGCCTCGTGAGCCTGGGGAATGGCAACCTGGTCAGGGAGGACGATCGCACGGATATTAGAAAAAAGCGAACGGACCGTAACTAACCCGCGCAGACCCCCAAGCGCGCCCGGAGAAGCGCTCATCAGCGTGACCACCTTACCCGCAAAACCAACCAAAGGTTGTTCGCCGGCAACAGGACGTGAAACCCAATCAAGGGCATTTTTTAAAACCCCGCTGATACTGCTGTTGTATTCCGGGGTGGAGATCAAAAACCCATCGTGGGCCATCATCAGCGCCTTTAATTTTTTTGCATTTTCCGGTATACCCCCTTCAGTTTCCAAATCTCCGTCGTAAAGGGGCATCGGGATGTCTTTTAAATCCACATAAGTCACCGCAGCGCCTGCTGCCCGGGCCGCTTCACTTGCGATTTTGACGAGCTTCTTATTCAAAGATCCCTTGCGGGTGCTGCCGGCAAATGCCAGGATTTTTGGGGTATATGCCATATTTTCCTTTCTGTTAACCGAATGTAAAGGCGTAAACCGATGTCCCTTTCGGAAATTCCAGACGCAGAGTGTGAATTTCGACTTTTCCTTTAAGGTCAACGATCTTATAAAGACGCTGATCATCCAATATTAAATCGTCCGATGGTTTGCCATCTATAAAAACCTTGATCTTGTCCCCCGCATGGGCCGGACCTATCACCAGAAAAACTTTGCCGGCTTGAAATTTAAACTCTAGTGCCGCGCCTAAAGCAGACTTTGCGGATTGGGCCTGCACATTCCAAGGCCCTTGATAAGCAAAATAATTAAGCGGGATCTCCGGCGGTAAAGTAAATACCTGCAGGCCTCCCTTTACTTTCTGCGGGGAGGCAAAGCGTTGCATGCGCTTTGCGCCCAAATATGTTTCAGGGGTGAGGCTATACCGGGGCGTCCGGTCTTTGATGGAACTTAAATTACCCCCGACGGCGTGCCCATTTTCTTTTAAAAGCACGCGTATCGCTTCTTCCGTATGATCATAACTGCCCTCGCCAAAATGTGTGTGGCGAATATGCCCTCTGGCGTCGATCAAATATTCCGCGGGCCAATAAAGATTGCGATAATTATTCCAAGTTTGATAATCATTGTCCTGGGCCACCGGATACGTAATATGAAATTGTTTGATGGCATTGCGGACATTTTGAGTCTCACGCTCAAAAGCAAACTCCGGTGTGTGCACGCCTACGATCACTAACCCCTCATCTTTATAACGCTCATACCACGCGGTTAAATGCGGCAGGGTGCGCACACAATTAATACAGGTGTACGTCCAGAAATCAACCAAAACAACTTTGCCGCGCAAGCCTTCTAAAGACAACGGCGCGGGGGTATTCAGCCACCGGGCAATACCGGCAAATTCCGGCGCCGGCCCCTCATCAGGCAAAAGCATGCCATTGTCCTTGAGGTTAGTCCGGGCGCGGCGGCCGGCCAAAATATCCAATTGTTTTTGTAGACGGTCATTGTTTTCAAACTGTCCCAAAAAGCGGCTGTAGCCTGGAAAAAAATTGAGGACCTTAATTTGAATGACTTTATCATAATTAGTATAGATCAAAAGGCCCATGACGATCATGATAAAGCCGAACACCTGCTGGATGCGGCCGGTATATTTATTGACTTTCCGCATTTTTTTAAACAAAGCGGCGCTCAAAGAAGAGAAAATAAAAAGAGGGATCCCTAAACCCGAAACATACGCCAAGGTTATGGCAACCACCTTGATGTTGACTGATTGCGTGGCGGACAAAGCGGCGATCGTCGCTAAGATCGGCCCCGCGCAAGGAGCCCAAACCAACCCTAAAGAAACGCCGGTTACCAAGCCTGCCCCCAAGCCGCTGCCCTCTTTTTTAAAATGCGATTGAAGGGGAGCCAGCAGATCATTGATCAAGGCTTCAAATTTTGCGCCCAAAGAAGGAATGGTCAAAGAGAGGCCCAACAAAACGATCATGACACAAGCCGCCAGACGCAAGCTGTTGGGATCAATGGGGAATATTTTGACGATGGCGGAAATAAAAAGGGTAAAAATTGTAAAACTGATCATAACCCCAAGGGTTATGCCGAGCGACTTTCTTCTGCCGCCGCCGGATGACGCGGAAAACACAATGGGCAAAAGCGGCCATATGCAGGGAGCCAAGATCGTTATCAAACCGGCCAAGAATGAAAAAACAAGCAGTATAAGCATTTATTATCCGGCCTCTCTATAATTACCATATTACCCTATCTCAAATATATTGCCAAGAAAAAAGGGGCCGCGGGACAACTAAAAAACCCTCTGTGATTTTTAAGTCACAGAGGGCTTTAGAAATACAAGACAACTTCTTGTTCTTATATTTTTACAACGTTTTGAGCTTGTTCACCCTTAGGGCCGTTGACGATT
>CAYNGE010000204.1:0-2506 GCA_964396865.1 uncultured Planctomycetales bacterium | reverse complement strand
ATCAAAAAGTAAGATAAGATTCATAGAGGAAGCAAGCCGGAAGGCATGTGAAAGGAGTGGGCATCATCAGGAAATTGGCCGGAAGCGACTTCCTTTTTATACTCTTTGACCGCCTTTATGATCTCTCCTCCCAAATCCACATACCTTTTGCTGAATTTAGGCTGATAACGGCTAGAAAGCCCAAGCACATCATGGATCACCAGGACCTGCCCGTCGCAATAAGGCCCGGCACCAATGCCTATCGTTGGGATCTTTAATTGCCGGGTGATGATCTGGGCGACTTCCTGCGGGATACATTCCAAAACTACGCTAAAACATCCGGCCTCCTGCATAGCTTGGGCATTCTTGATGATCGCTTGAGCTGACGCTGTGTCCTTGCCCTGCACCTTCATGCCGCCCAATTTTTGCTGCGCGGTTTGCGGGGTCAGTCCCACATGGCCCATGACCGCGATGCCGGCGCGTGTAATGGCGGACGCCACCTGAGGAGCGTCCTTGAACCATTCTAATTTGACCGCCTGGCAGCCGGCATCGATGAATTGCCGGGCATTATCCAAAGCCGCGGCCCCATCGGTCTCATAGGACCCAAAAGGCATATCACTGACGACCATGGTATTTTTGACCGCACGTGTCACCGCTTTGGTATGATGCAGCATTTCTTTCATCCCAATTTCGGTCGTGGATTCCAGACCTAAAACCACATTGGCAAGAGAATCGCCCACTAATATAATATCAATGTCCGCTTCATCTACCAAAGAAGCTGTCGGATAATCATATGCCGTCAGCATGACGATCGGCTGTCGGAGCGATTTTTGAGCTATGATCTGCTTAACTGTTTTCACAATTTACCTGCATATGCAATAATTTTTTGGGCCGCGGCTTTGCCGCCGGCAATAGCTTCTGCCACAGACCCGTTGAGGGCCGCCGCGTTGCCGCAAGCAAATACCTTCTCAACATTAGTCATGCCCGTCTGCGCGTCGACCCACCATGACCCGTCTTCGTTCGATCTTAACTGCGGTAAATATTGTTTTAATAGATCGCCGGGCCGATGATCATAGGCGATGATGACCCTCTGGGCTTCTAAAACAACGGTCTCTTCCTCTTTACGGCATTTGACGCCGCGCACCAAACCATTGCCATCGCCAATAATCTCGAGAGCTTGCATGAAATGAATATTAATGCCTTCCTCTGATGATCCTTTTAACATATCTTCATCGACACCCAACTGTTCCTCCGACTGTGCAAACACCAGATCAACTTGACTCCCCAAACGCAAACTCAGACGTGCCGCATCAAAAGCCCCATAACCTCCGCCTAATACCACTGTGTTTTTAGGCAACGTCATCTCCCCTTTTGCCAACTGCAGGGCCTCTTGTTTATTGATATTTTGTAATCCACTCAAAAATTCCACATCATAATAAACCGCCCCTAAGTTGCTGCCTGGCAGATCGCTAAAACGGGGCAAACTGGCACCGGTGGCCAAAAGCAGAGCTGAGTACCCCCGCATAAAAAGCTCATTGATCATCAAGGTAGCGCCAAAAACTGCGTCGGTCTGGATGGCGATCCCCAAAAATCTTAATCGAGCGGCCAGAAGGTCCAATATTTTCTGCGGCAGGCGAAATTCAGGTACCGCATAACGCAAAAGTCCGCCGGGTTCATGCGCCGCTTCAAATACAGTCACGCTAAAATTGGCCCTGGCTAAATAATAGGCCGCGCTCATGCCTGCGGGTCCCATGCCGATAATGGCCACTTTTTTAGCTCCTGAAAGGGGTAGTATCTGTTTTTCTGACTTTGACGGACCTGCATCCCCGGCAAAACGCTCCAGGCCGCGGATCGCTATCGGTGCCCCATCCGTGTAAAAAATACATGCCCGCTCGCAAGGGGCCGGACATATTCGGCCGCAAATCTCCGGGAAAGGATTATCTTTTTTTATACGTTCCAAAGCTAAAGCAACATCTCCCTCTCGCAAAAAACGGATAAACCCGGGAATGTCGATCCCTAGAGGACAGCCGGGTAAACAGGTGGCCTGCGCGCACTGCGGACAGCGGCGGGCCTCCTCCTGGGCTATTTTTTTGCCGAACCCCAAAGAGACTTCACGAAGGTTGTGAACCCTGGCCTCTCTGGGCTGACAGGATGGTGTTGGTTTGTGCATGTTAAGCTCTCCAATGCATTCATTCGTTGGGATAGGTCCTGGTAATCCACTAAATGCCCGTCGAATTCCGGGCCGTCCACGCAAGCTAAACGATATTGTCCGTCTATTTTTACCCGGCAGGACCCGCATAGACCCAAACCATTGATCATGGGCGGATTTAATGTAACCCGCAAAGGAATGGCACGCTCGAGGGTCATCTGGGCGGCGGCTTGCATCATCTCCACAGACCCAATAGCATAAACGCAATGAACGGTATATTTATACAATAATTCTTTCAAAAGTTGGGTGGCCAATCCTTTACGCTCATAAGAGCCGTCATTAGTGGCTATAAAAATTTCATCACACACCACCCGCATC
>CAYNGE010000203.1:0-2523 GCA_964396865.1 uncultured Planctomycetales bacterium | reverse complement strand
TTATTGGATCAAGTATGTGTTCGAGCGGCGTCTGAGGGTCGTTGATCTTGAGGCGGGGCACGCGCGCAAGCTCTTTAAGGAAGAGATCAATAAAGCATTAAATGATTTCGGCATGGTGGCGCGTAAAGATTTGTCCGTGCGCATGTCGGATCTAATGCATAAATTTGATAATGAGGCTTTTGTGCTTTCCGGCCGTCAATATAAATTGTCGGCCTTCCGGGACATCTCGGTTTTAAAATTGCGTACGGGCGCCGGAAATTATTTTGACGCTATTTCCGCCCAAGGTCAGGATGGGACCTGGCTTGTGGTCCTCAAGAAAGACCCGGTGCAGGAAAATGACCTCAACGGCATCCTCGAAGAGATCAAAAAACTTAAAGTCCAACCGACGCGCAGCGTTATTGTCTCTTTAAGCGGTTTGGATGAGAATGCCAGGGTACGGGCCTTGCAGGAGAAATTGTGGGTTTGGGACGAAGACCAACTCAATTGTTTAATGCATTTATTCGATGAGCCTATAATTGTAAGATGATAATCGGCGTACTTTCAGACACACATTCCTTAAACATCCCTTCCCCGGTGATCGAACGCTTTAAGAGCGTGGATCTTATTATTCACGCGGGCGATATTTACGACGTGCCGACATGGAAACTGCTTAAAGCGTTGGCCCCTCTTAGAGCCGTGCAGGGTAACATGGAAGTGCCGGAACTTAAAAAAGAATTACCTTTAAAAGATATTATTGTCTGCGATAATTTAAGGATCGGGGTGGTCCACGGCCATATGGGGGAAAGCCTCGAACCATTAAAAAATGCCATAGCTTCTTTTAAAGATGATAAAATGGATGTGGTGATCTTTGGTCATTCGCATCATGCGTATAAGGAAAAGATCGGTTCTACCCTGTACTTTAATCCGGGCAGTCCCAGCGATGTCACTAAAGCCAAATTTTTCTCCTATGGCCTTATCACCTGCGGGCATGGGAAAATAAAAGCAGAGATCATTAAGATTTAATATGGATAGACTTTGGGCTCCGTGGCGTGAAAGCTATATTAAAAAAATTACGACTTCGCCCAAGTTTTGTATTTTTTGCCGCATACGGACGGACCATCAAGACAAAAAGCATTTGATCTTTATCCGCGAACCTCATGCGTACGCGGTTTTGAATATTTATCCTTACAGTAACGGCCATTGTTTGATCGTTCCTAATCGTCACGTCGCTGATATCAGCAAACTGCCCCCGGATGAATACGCGGATCTTATGGGCTTGCTGCTTAAAACCAAAGATCTTTTAGAGAAAACATTAGAACCCCAGGGATTTAATATAGGGATCAATTTAGGCCGCCTCGCCGGGGCGGGGATCCCCGGACATGTGCATATTCATATGGTGCCCCGCTGGAAAGGGGACCATAATTTCATGCCATTGACCGCCGACACTAAGGTGATCTCTCAATCTTTGCAGGTCCTTTATAAAAAGCTCGTCTATGCGCACACGAAAAGACATTGAGGAACTCGAAAGTAAGGTCCTGGCTCCTTATGCCATGAAGTCCGCTGATGCCGGCGCCCGTCAGTATGACGAACCTCAGCATGAAGCGCGCACCTGTTATCAGCGCGACCGCGACCGCATCGTGCATTCGGAAGCCTTCCGCAAGCTTGAATATAAAACCCAGGTTTTTGTTATTTTCGAGGGCGATTATTATCGTACGCGTTTGACCCATACCATCGAGGTCGCTCAATTGGCCCGAACGCTGGGACGCAATTTGCGGCTTAATGAGGATTTAATAGAGGCCATTGCGCTGGCGCATGATCTGGGCCATCCGCCTTTCGGTCATGCCGGTGAAGAGGCCCTCGATAGCATCGTCCGGGATGCGAAGATCCAGTTTAACCATAATTTCCGCAGCTATGAGATCGTCACTAAATTGGAAAAAAAATACCCTCATTTCGACGGTCTGAATCTGACACGGGAGGTCCTGGTGGGCATTCTCAAACACCGCACGGTCTATGATATGCCGGGGGTCGATATCCCTAAGCAATACCGTGATGAGGGGCCGACGCTGGAAGCCCAGATCGTGGACATCGCGGATTCTCTGGCGTATCTTAATCATGATGTGGATGATGGTTTAACTTCCGGGTGTATCGTTGAAGAAGATCTGATGGAAAGCCGTCTGTGGCAAAAGGCAGTGGGGAAGATCCCGCCTCCCGCGCCGATTGCCAACCGGGAGATGTTTAAATATCAGGTGGTCAACCAGCTCATTGATATGCAAGTCAAGGACGTTTTGGCTGCCACTTATGAACGCATTTTAAGTTTGAAACTTCAATCAACGCAGGATGTGAAAGCCCGCTGCGATTATGTGGTGGTTTTTAGCAAAGTGATGCATCAAGAGCGCGAATATTTACAACAGTTATTAAACGAAAAACTTTACCATCACTGGCGGGTGGAGCGCATGACCGCTAAAGCCCGCCGGATCATCCGTGATTTGTTTGATGTCTACCTGAGAAACCCCAAACAATTGCCGTATGCGGTTTACCCGCGCG